>JANORE010000379.1:0-7401 GCA_031415155.1 Akkermansiaceae bacterium
AGAGATCGGCGTGCCAGCAGGCAGGTCACACTTGGCCACCGCGAAGACGTCATTCGCGCGAGGGCCGGGAGCAATCAATGCCCGATTCTCGATTGCCACGGTGGCGATGGCCAGCGGTGTCTCGACGTGGCAAAGATGGCAAGGACGATAGTGAAGGTAAAATGGACCGGCCCCGAGCTTGTAATAATCCAGCAAAAATCTCTCGTTGGGATCATCCATGTAGCCGATCGCATAGACTCCCCCGCCCGGTTCTGCACCGAGCAAATAATCCACCTCGGGGGTGGCGAGAGCGGCGGCCAGATCGAAGTGCTGAAGGGCTTCGGAAACGTGCTTGGCGCGAGGGCCGCTCATGCCTTTTTCGGGGACGAGCAAGCCTCGGGCGTTGGCGATGATCGCCATTTCGATGGCGAGTTTGGTGCCGTCGGTGTAGGCGCAGCAAGCGCGCGGGTCGAGCTGCCGCTTGGCCGCTTCGTAGCGCATGCCTTCGGGAGTAGCCTCTTCGTCGAGAAATCCTTTGATATTTCCTGCTTGCACGACTTTCCAGCCCCAAAGTTCTACTTCATCCAGCAGGCGGGAGAGCACGCCATGTTGGTCGCCTGCGTCTGAGCTGGCGATTTTTCCGTGCCGTTGGGCCGCGGCGTATACTTGCGGCCCGAACGCGAGATCGGCCTCGGCATTCATCCAGACGATGTGTGCGCCCGTTTCAGCGGCGATCATGGCGTTTTTCGCGGCATCAATGACGGCGGTAGACGCTTCCACGAAGACATCCACAGGGTGATCTTGCAGCAAGGCGACGGTATCCGTGCCATGGCGAGCGGCACCACCGAGCTGCGCGGCATGAGCAGCACGAGATTCGATGAGGTCGGAAACCCAGGCCAAGGTCATTCCTGGACTCCGGTGGACGGCGGCGGCGACGCCACGGCCCATGGCTCCAGCGCCCGCAAGGCCGATGCGGAGTCGTGTGCCATGAGTTTCAAGATTGCGAAGAGAATTGAGCATTTTTTCAGATCATTGGGAGAAAACACGGGGCTTGTGAATTTATTTCTGCCCTCGTTCCCAGATTTCGAGCATCACCAATGCCGCCCATTGTTTGGCTGCTAGAAATGAACCATTTAGAGCACGTTGTTGGATGCGCGCGACGCCAGCGGGATCAAACCAAGCACGCTGCCGAACGGCCAGTGGACTGAGATAGGCGGTGGCCAATTCCCGAAACTCAGGGCTTTTCACCAATTCCACGGCGGGCAGGGCGAACGCTTGTTTGGGCGTGTTGAAATGGGTCCAGCCGGCTCGTGCGGCGCAGTGTCGCCAAGTTTTTTTAGCATCTGGAAATTGCAAGGCGGCCAATCTTGGGTCGAGAAAGGGCATACGGATTTCCAGACCACGTGTGAGAGCGATTTTTTCGTGGCGACCGATGACCCAGTTGGGCAGCCAGTGGCTGGCTTGTGAGGCGAGGGCGCGTCGAAGCAGGGGCCATTCCTGGCTTTCCGGGGTGAAAGGTTCGATATCCGCTAAATCCGCAGCACCCCATTCCTGTTGTTGGACGAGTTGTTGGATTTCCTCGGAACGGAACAGTCGCCGCAGGCCGTTGGCGCGTTCTTCTGGCGACGCTCTGGGCCAGTGAGTGAGCCACGCGGCGATGCGCTGGCGTCCGTCGTCGCCTAGGGATTGTCGGAGCCCGGCCACGTGGTCGGCCAGCGGTCCGCAGCAGGAAATCAGTTGGGCGATGGCTGGAAGTGCGGTTGCGCCACCGAAGCGATGAATGGTATTCGCCCAGCCTGCGGCTCGGTGGAAAGAATAAGCACCGAACCATTCATCCGGCCCTTCACCGGAAAGCACGACCTTCGCGCCGAGCCGGGTCGCGGTTTCTGCCAGCAGATCAAAGGCGACGATGAGTGGGTCTCCGATGGGAGATTCCAGGCGCTCAATGAGTGCAGGCAGGCGGTTGAGCGATTCGTGGTTCCAGAGGATGCGGTGGTGGTGGAGGCCGTTTTGACCTGCGATCTGCGCCGCCGCATTTCCTTCTCCTAATGCGCCGGGAAAATCCAGGGTGATGGCATGGCCAGCGTGACCGTGCCTTTGATTCGCATCTGCGAGCAACCAGGAATCGACCCCGCCACTCAGATACAGCGCGATTGGCACGTCGGCCCGAGAAGCGATGCGGACGGCGTCATCACGTAGAAAATCGATCGATTCGATCGATCTGGCAAGTGTCGGATCGTGTTCAAATGCGATCCGCCGGAGTGAGAGATTTTGTGCGGAGTCGAGTCTGAGGTGATGCCCGGCAGCGAGTTCGGTGATTTTTCGGCACGCCGTGCGCGGGCCCGGGATGTATCTCAGGGCCAAATAGGCCGCGATGGCCGGAGCATCGAAATCACGGGAAATACCGAGGGCGCGGAGGGTGCGAATCTCGCTGGCGAAGGCGAAAAAGGTGGGCGAATGATGAAAATAGAGAGGTTTCTGACCGCATGGATCGCGGAATAAATGCAACTCGTGATCCTGCCGATCCCACAGTGCGATGGCGAACATGCCATTGAATTTTGAAATACACTCTGGACCCCATTTCGCCCATGCATGCGCCACCACCTCGAGGTCGCAGAGAGAGCGAAAATGGATGCCATCGGCAGATAGCAGACCGCGGAGCTCGTCGGCATTGTAGATTTCACCCGTGCCATGGAGGACGAAGCGTCCGTGCCCGCCTTCGAACGGCTGCTCGCCATTTTTTAAATCCACAATCGCTAAACGCGTGGAGCCGAAGTGGATGCCATCCAGCCGGGTGGCGACGGTGCCATCCGGCCCACGCAGCCGCAGCGTCGCGAGACTGCGTTCGAGAGCGTCTTCCATCGGGTGGCCGGTGATTCCGGCGATGCCGCACATGCAGTTCGAGGAGTGGGGTTAATTCTTGAAAGGAAAATGATTCGTCACGAAAGAATTTGAGTAGCTTAAATAGAACCATTTATGGGTAAATCTCGATTCATCTTGGGTGTGTTTCAGCTCTGCAGTCATTTCAGAGGCGATCCCGTGGAATCAGTTCTGCGACTTTACGAATCGCCGCTGGATAGACGCGGTGCTCGGCGATTTGAATACGCGCATGAAGCGATTCTGCGGTGTCCCCGGCTAGAATAGGCACTTTTTCCTGAAGAATGATTGGCCCGGTATCCATGCCTTCATCGACAAAATGGACCGTGCAACCTGTTTCGGAAACGCCAGCGTCGAGTGCTTGTTTCCATGACTCTAGGCCAGGAAATGCCGGCAGCAGCGACGGGTGAATATTGATGACACGACTCGGAAAGGCATCCAGTAACGGCCTTTTCACCAACCGTAAAAAACCCGCAAGGCAGACGATTTCTACACCCGCTGATTTCAAGTACTGCGCGGTTTCTTCCTGCGCTTCCTCCGGAAATTTGGTGCGGAATCCTCGACAGTCGATGATCCTTGTCTCGATTCCACGCTGCCGGGCACGCTCCAGAATGAATGCATCTGGATGGTCGGACAGCACGATTGCGATCCGGGCGTCGAGCGTTCCCGCATCAATCGCATCGAAAATCGCCTGCATATTTGAGCCAGATCCAGAACCAAGAACGCCGAGTATCATGCACTTGGTTTATGCCACATCCCTGAGCTGCCAAGCGCAAAAAAGATCGGAAGCCAGATAAAAATTCTTCTCATCAATCACTTCCCGGCTTATCCAGTCACTGATGCACGACGCCAGAATTGATGCCCTCGCCCGCCAGCTAGTCCGCTATTCCACTTCGCTGAAAAAGGGCGAAAAAGTTCTTATCGATCTCTACGACGTGCCAGACTCCATCGGCCTCGCCCTCATCCGCGAAGCCAGAGCAAAAGGAGCCATCCCATTCATCAAAATCCATCAAGGCCGCTTGACTCGTGAAATGATGAAAGGCGCGGAAGACTCTCAATACGAGGTCATCGCTAAAAATTTGCTCGCTGAGATGAAGGAGATGGATGCTTACATCGCCGTCCGTGGCGGACAAAATATTGCAGAAAACTCCGATGTCCCTCCTGACCGGATGCGTCTGGCGATGAAGCACATGCGCCCTGTTCTCGACCACCGCGTGAAGAAAACGAAGTGGTGTGTCTTGCGTTGGCCAAGTGCCTCCATGGCCCAACAAGCCGGGATGAGCACCGAGGCTTTTGAGGACTTTTACTTTGGCGTTTGCTTACTGGATTATAAGGCGCTCGTTCCATCCATGAATGCGCTCAAGAAGCTCATGGATCAGACCGAACGAGTGGAAATCAAAGGGCCGGGGACTGACTTGCGGTTTTCCATCAAGGGCATCAACTCCATCGTTTGCGGCGGAAATTATAACATCCCAGACGGCGAAGTGTTCACGGCTCCCGTTCGCGATTCCGTGGAAGGTCACATTTCCTACAATGCGCCCACGATCTATCAGGGCATCGCGTTTGATTCGATCCGGTTAGAATTTTCTAAGGGAAAAATCATCAAGGCTGAAGCGGGGGCGAAAACTGCGGCTCTCAATAAAATCCTCAACAGCGATGAAGGCGCACGCTACATCGGCGAGTTTGCGCTGGGCTTCCACCCGACGATCCGCGAGCCGATGCGTGACATTCTCTTCGACGAGAAAATCGCTGGCTCATTCCATTTTACTCCCGGCCAAGCGTACGATGAGGCCGATAACGGCAACCGCTCGCAAGTCCACTGGGACATGGTTAATATCCAACGCAAAGACTACGGCGGCGGAGAAATTTACTTCGATGGGAAGCTCATCCGCAAAGACGGGATTTTCCTCGCAAAAGCACTCAAAAAACTGAATGGATGATCGTTTTCCTCTTGGCCTTACCCAAACCTGAAATGGCGTTGACCGCTGGCATCTAGCATGTAGCTTGGCTTTTTATATGAATTGCAGCACACCGATTCTCACCGCAATCGCCATTCTGGGTCTCGTTTCATGCGATACCATGACGAGTCCCATCACCAGTGGAGATTTCGATCCGCTCCGTCCGGCGGGTGGTGGTGGCAGTGGGCCGAGTTTAAGCACTGGCCCTTCCTACAAGGCGGGTCAGTTCGTCCGTGCCGCGCTCGATAATACCGCATTTTATAAAACTCGCCCCAGGGGCGATGCGAATGCCGATAAACTGCTGAAACGCAGCACTGCGATGAAGGTCATCAGCACCAGCGGCACTTACCTCAAAGTCGAGCTGGACAGCGGCGACATCGGCTTCGTCCCGATGGTGATGATTGAGGATTCCTCGGTTGCTGCCGTATCACCGCTGACCTCATCGGCTCGCGAATATCAAGTCTACCCGCCACTCCCCGGGACTGGCGCGATTCAGCCCTTACCGCCTTCCGATCCATCCGGTCTTCCACCCGAAGGTGCGATTCCTACGATCATCGACCCAGAAGCACCCGCGACGGGTGGCGCGCCCTTGATCACTCCGACGACTGAGACATTCCCCGCCCCACCGCCGACAGAATCAGTGCCGCTCCCACCGAACGATGCAGACATTGCTGCTGGAAAGCTGTCACCCGTGGAACCCAAAAAAGACGAACCGAAGCCTGCGGACCCATAATCGGGGCGAAATTCGAGAAAAGTGCTCAATGACACTTTTTTTTGGGAATAAAAAGCCCGCTAGCCTTATCTAGTGGTTGTGAATGTTCTCCTGAAATTGATTCCCATCGCTTCTGCATCCAGCTTGATCATTTCTTGCCAATCCGTCGGCATCACCGATCAGGCCATGCTAAGTCGGCCCTTGTTTCAGTTCCAAGCAACAGGAGCCAGAACCGTCGAATGCGGCCTCACCAGCCAATTAGAAACGGGACGCGCATCGTCCTCTAACGTCGGCGCAGGAGGATGTTCGTCATGCCATTAACCCATATTTTAAGGCTCGTTCCCTGCTTGTGGTTTTCTCTAAGTTTCGCCGCCGAGGCAAAACCGTTGTGGTTCACAGGCGCTCAGGAAATCGAAACAACTGGCGAAGTCCTCGACGCGGATGACATCCTCGTCCAGTCTTACCAACTCGCGTATTCCGGCACCGAAGGACCGTGGAAGTTCCGTGCGAATCTCGGTTTTAGTAATTATGATCTCACCTACGTGCCAGTTCTCTCCGGCGATACTGAGCAGCTCGAAGAATCCACCACGCAGATCAATCTCAGCCTCACTCATCAGTGGAATCCTCACTGGTCTGGCACATTCAATCTCGCTGCCTACGACGGCTTTACCGAGTATCGTTCCGTTTGGATTTCAGAATACTATCGGCAGCAATTTATCGGGTTTCCCGATGACTATGATGCGCCCGATCCACACGGCGAATCATTCGGAGCTTCCCTGAAATGGGATTATCTACCCGGCGCAGGAAATGCCACATTCTCGGCAGGCTTTTCCCAGGATGAAGTGGCGCCAGGCTGGAGCTTCAATTCTGCCGCCGCCAAGCCTGAAGCGGATCGCCAAGAGCTCGACACTTTCTTCGGCGGGGTGCGCGTGGAGCAGGCACTCAATGGCTGGTTAAAAACCGAGGTCGATCTGACCGCGCGGAAAACTTCGGATCGGAAAACGCGCTTCAGTATTAAAAACTCGTGGGCCGCAGCTGCCGGCCCCGTCACTTTCCGCCTCGCAGGCGGTTACGCCGATGAAGAACCGTCCTTTGATTCGCTCTACGGCACCGCCCTGGTGGATTGGAAATTTCTTCCCCAGTGGTCAGTCCATCTTGGTTACCGCGCCTACTCGGATTCCGGTGAAATCCAGACCTCCGGCTTTAATGCCACCGCTCCAGCCGTCGATACTTCCGAGATTTTCACGGGTCTCTTATGGGATCGCGGTGACTTATCCATCAGCGGCGGCATCGGCTATCTGACTTCGGATTACGAACCACTCGGTGAGGATAATGGTTTCTTCGGAAATCTCTATCGCGACCGTGATTGGAAAACTTTTCGACTCGCCGCTACATTTCGTTTCTAACTCAAAAATAATTCCATGAAAACCATCATCAGTTCATTACTACTCGCCTTCACTCTCGTCGTATCCGGTCAAACGCCCTTGCGTGTGGGCAGCATTTCTGAGAACCAGAGTTTCTCCATTTATACAGGTGGCAGGCTTACCGATTCCAGCCTCAGTGCTTACGATGGCAAGATCCTCGTCGTGATGATGATGACTCCTTGGTGCCCGATCTGCCAAACCAACTCCGAGGCCGTGGGTAATGGCATCCTTGATGCATTTAATAAAACCAGCCGCAAGAAGCTCAAAGGAAAAAATAAAAACGGCATCACGATCAACAGCCTGATGCTCTCCACCGAAACAGGTACGAGCTGGGACAGCACGAACATCAGTTTCTCCAAGACCCATCGATTTCAAAAATGGGGAGTGGATTCCGATTCGAGTAGGGCCAATCCGCGCCAACTTCTCGGCTATTACCGTGGCGGCAGCGTTG
>JANORE010000380.1:0-4728 GCA_031415155.1 Akkermansiaceae bacterium
TGCAAATACGCAGAGCAAAATAAGACGAGCACGCGTGGACTGCTAAAGCCATTTGTGGAAGAGTCATGGGCCATCGGTATCGCTCAGGGAAATGAGGAGTTACTCAGTCAGGTGAATCTTTTTCTGGATGATTTCCGTAAGCAAGACGGCTTCAAAAAACTCGGGGAACATTACCTCAACGATGAAAAAGAACTTCTGGAACGCGCAGGCGTCCCATTTATTTTGAGGTAATTCTAACACTCTTCGAATGACTCGCCGCCAATGGATTGCTAATACCGTCATCGCCTTTTTATGGGTGATTTTGTTCGGTTGGTTTTGCACTTCCGTCTTGGCGATCTTGGGCGCGCAGACGGATTGGTCGAAGGCATGGGAATATCGCGAAACGCTGTGGCGTGGCTGGCTCATGACTCTGGGTATTTCGGTGGCAGCCTTGTTTGGCAGTATCTTCTTTGGGTTGTTATTCATGCTTGGCCAACGCTCGCCACTCATCGTGGTGCGCTGGACGTGTCGCGCATTTTTAGAGTTTGTGAGAGATACGCCTTTGTTAGTTCATCTACTCTTCGGCTATTTTGTGATCTTTGCGCCGCTCATTTCACGCTCTCTCGGCGAGCAAGGCTTGGATGATAAACTCATCATCGGCATTTTACTTCTTTCCGTTTTTGAAGGCGCGTATCTCGGGGAAATTTTACGCGGCGGCGTGGAGAGTATCCCTCGGACGCAGTGGGAGTCCGCGAAAGCCGTTGGATTCAGTCCATTCCAAGTTTACCGATATGTCATTTTCCCCCAGGCGTTGCGGCGGGTGTTACCAGCGATGGCGGGTTTATTCGTTTCATTGATTAAGGATTCGTCACTCTTGAATGTCATCGGCGTGGCGGAGTATTTTTATAATACGAAGAACTTCATCTCGCGCTCTTACTCCGGGCTAGAAGGCTACGTGCCACTAGCAATCGGCTATCTCATCCTCACCTTGCCCGTCGCATGGTTATCGCATTGGTTAGAAAAACGCTTTCGTCATGAAACTTGAGGTTACGAGAATTGTGAAATGCTACGGTCAAACCCGAGCACTTGATGGGCTTTCACTATCCATCGCTTCGGCACGCGTGCTCGTCTTGATCGGCCCGTCAGGTGGCGGGAAAAGCACCTTACTTCGAGTGTTAGGCGGTCTGGAAACGGCAGATGAAGGAGTGGTCGAAATGAATAGTCACCGACTTCTTGCAGAGCCAAATGCTCTACAAGCCTATCGCCAGAAAAACGGATTTCTCTTCCAGCAGTTCAATTTATTTCCTCATTTAACCGCACACCGCAACATTTCACTACCTTTGGAAAAAGTGCATGGACACACTCCAGCAGAAGCGCAGGCCATCGCAGAGCAGGCACTGGATCGATTCGGCTTGTTAGATCATGCCTATAAACTTCCGGCTCAACTCTCCGGTGGCCAGCAGCAACGCGTAGGGATCGCGCGAGCCGTCGCACATCAACCGGAAATTTTGTTTCTGGATGAACCAACATCGGCTCTTGACCCGGAGATGACGGCAGAAGTGTTAGAGCTGATCCAGGAACTCGCGGAGGCAGGACAAGACATCATTCTCAGCAGTCACGAGATGGGATTTGCCCGCACCGTGGCGGACCAAATCGCCTTCATCGCCGCAGGAAAAATCGAAGAAGTATCGCCGCCGGTCGATCTCTTCACCGCGCCGCAATCTCCACTCTGCAAACGCTTTCTTTCACGAGTGATGCGGTATTGAGTGATCCAGATTTCTAGCCCCCATGCCGAACACCCCATTTTCTTTAAGATCATTCCACATCAGAATGCAGCTTGCCGCGCTGCATTGATCTTCTTATCAAAGGCTCGTCGCCAAACGTCCATTCCGAATATGACATTCACCATCCTGCGCCCACTTGCCTTGTCGATTTCAATCATGCTCAGCCTCGGCAGTTGCGGATTGGGTAAATTGGGTAACTCCCCTGAGCCGACTCGATTTCTGAAGTCCACAGGCACCGATCTGAATCAGCAATCCGCCCGACTTCCCTTCCAACACGCTTGGCGTGATCCCAAAGTCGATATTTCAAAATACAAAAATATCGTCATTCGTCCGGTGACGACGTCTTTCATCAAGGCGGATCAATGGAAAGAAAGCCAAAGCGAATTTCTACCCAATAAGCGCCGCTATACTCGCCGCTGCCAACGATTGGCAACGCATTGGAACCAGTCTCTCGACAAGGCCTTCTCGTCACCGATCTGCATTTTTTACAAAATCACCGATACGAATCAGCCAAACACATTGGTCCTTGAAACGGCACTGACCGAGGTCCGCTTCGCACAAAACCCGCTCGCCTCGTGCCGCTTCGAGGCCAGAGTAATTGATGCCTCTAACGGTAAGCTCATCGCCACCGTTTCGGATTACCGCCGACCTAGTATCAAGGCTCTCGCTGCTAAAACTAAAAGTATATCGACACTCAATGAAGCGATTTGCGATGAATGGTCCGAAGAGCTCATGCAGTCTTCGAATCAAGAGCTATTCCCCGTCGTGAAGCGTGGTTTATTCGATCTATTCTAAGATTTATATCATGTCACCGATACGCCCAATCATATATTGTTTAAATGCAGTTTTTGTCTGTTTGATGATTTCATGCAGCCATGTTATTCCCCCCGATGAAAAATCAAATCTACAACTAACAGGACAAACTTTGGCCGACGCAGATGCCTTACTTAAGCGAGCGAAGCATTTCACTACCAATGATGAAGCTACAGCCGTTTATCAACTACGCGCCGCAGAGATTGCTTGGAACATGCTAGATACCGATGGGGGTAGTATTAAAAACATATCGACTCTCAATGAATCACAGAAACAGGCGCTTCGCGTCTTAAAGACTGCGACAGAAGAAATTTCACAGAACTTCGTCGGCTCGAAGTATCAAGTTCACCAACGATTTACCCACGCTGGATTGAGTTATGAAGTCAACGCTGCCGCAGCTTCCAAGCGTGGTAGCAATTCACTTGCCATTCTTGAGACCGCAAAACCTGCAAGCGAAGTCAAACATCGCCTTTGTAACAACTGGCATATCAAAGATGGAATTGGCGCCCCCTTGGCCTCGAAGTGGAAACGCCCCACCGATCCTAAATCTCTACGTTTTATCAGTACCCGCGGCTATCTGGAGCCATTCACCGCCGTGCTTTCATTTGATCGATCTGCTAAACCCGGCATGGCAAGAACGGCATCCATCGTCGGTTATGATCCTAGTTATATTTCGCGCGCCAATCTGGGCAAAACGGATTACCCGCTAGCTGCAGATTTCACCGCCCCCATCGTTGAACAAACCAGCGATATTCATGAATTTAGAATCGCGCTTACAGGACTCATTCATCCTGGTGAAATTGATGCCAAGTTAATTAGCCTGGAACGCTACGATCCTGAGAAAATTCCAGTCCTATTCGTTCATGGACTCAACTCTCATCCTCGAATGTGGCGCAATGTCGTGAACGATCTCAGAGCAGATCCCAAGCTAAGTGGTCGCTATCAGTTCATGCTATTTTACTATCCCACGGCATGGCCAATCAGCTATTCATCCATGCGCCTACGTGAAGAGTTAGCCGCTTGGCAAGCCGTTGTTGGCACACCGAAGAAAATGGTTTTAGTCGGACACAGTATGGGCGGGTTACTTTCAAGAATGCAGGTCATCCATCCTGAACGAAGAATCTGGGACGCTGAGTTTGGGGGAAATAAAGACAAACTATTCCACAAGCTTCCGACCAATCATCTAAGCAAGAAGATGCTTGTTTTTTCTCGAAATCAAGACATCGGGCGAGGAATCTATATCTGTACTCCACATCGCGGTAGCGGCCTAGCAGACTTATCGATCACCTCATGGTTTATTAAAATTCTGAGTCTTCCTACGACCATTACGGGTGCCTTGTTGGACATTCCAGGAAATATTATCCAACAAGGTAAGCTCACCAGCGTCGCGGGACTTTCCCCCACCAATCCACTCTTCAGCGCACTGGATCAAATCCCCATTGAGATTCCGCATCACTCGATCATTGGCGACCGTGGCAAAGGCAATACCAAGCAAAGCAGCGACGGAGTGGTAGCATATTCCAGTTCTCATCTCGGTAGTGCCACGTCTGAAAAAATGATTCCCGCGAATCACGGTGCTTACAACCATCCTGAAGCCATCAAAGAATTACGGCGTATTTTGCTGCTAAACGCGGGCATTAAAGAGTAACTCGACTGTCCCCACCCAGCGACGAAATGATTCACGCAATCGAGTCAGAGTATTTATTTGCTCTATGCAATCCGGGATCTGAAAAGCCACTCAAGTTAGAGGTGGAATCCCTATCTCTAGGCTGGCGGCCCAGTTATCAACGACGCGGGTTCGTTACCTTTAAAGCGGATCATCCATTCTCACTCGACTCGCTGAATACGCCACTCGCCTTTGCCCGGCGGCTGTGTCTCTCACTCGGGAAATTCCCGGATCGAGAAGCGGCAGTCGGTATGCTTGAATCTCAGTCCGTAAGCATGATCCATCAGGCCAGATTCCATGAGCGAAAAATGCAAGGTGTGCAGGATATGAATTCGCCTAGAAAACCCGCAAAGATGGATTTCATCGGCACCGTCGTAGAGCTGGGACCACAAGAATTCTGGGCTGGAATTCATCGAGATGGTCCCCTTTTCAGTCCCGATCCCGCTGGAGATTCTGGAGTCATCATGCCAGAAAGTTCGCCTTCTC
>JANORE010000381.1:0-1949 GCA_031415155.1 Akkermansiaceae bacterium
CTCGAAGAGTTGATTCTCTATCGTCCATTGTCCGAGTCACAGCTCCCGACGACCGTCCAAATCGCGAAGGAGGACAGCATGATCGCGAAGCCCTACTGGAGTCCCGAATTCCTAACGGACGGGAATACCTCACTGGGGCCGACTTATATGGAAAAAGTAACGGAACGTAGCGAGTCCGTCATCTCGTTTCCCGGCGGTCTACCAATCCCGCCGGAGATCACCATGAAGATCCCTAGTCAGCAACTTCTGTGGAGTCTCAACCTCTATCCGATCTGCGATTCTGTGAATCCGGCACTCTCCGCCGCATCCTTTCCCGAGCAAATGGTGATCGAGTTTTCAAATGATTCCGATTTCCAAAAAATCATCCGATCCGTGGATGCGACGCCATTCCTCCGGCCTGTTCCTATCGGGGGAAATCCCATCAATATTCGTTTTGAGCCGCTTACCGCGAGATTCATCAGATTACGATGCACCACCCTTCCAATCACGGATGGCATCGCACAATTCGGTCTCGCGGAAATCCGTACGAACGAAGTCAACAGTCTCGCCCATGCGGCAGTCTCATTGCGTGGTTTCCCCGCCACCGTCGATCCCAACTTCTTAAATGACGATCATGCCAATCACTACCGATTGGGCGATCAATTCCTATGGATCATCCGCCTCATTCGCCGGGTGGTCGTGAATAATGAACTGAAGGAAGTCGAGGCAGAGATGGCGATACTTCAAAGCTCATTGCGCCGCAATACTCGTCTGTTGTTCACCGGAATCGGTGGTGTTACCTTACTTTTATTCATCGGCGCCCTTTATTGGCAAAAACAAAAGAGCGTGGCCGAAAATCTGAGAGTGCTACATCGCGTTCAACAGGATCTACACGATGAGATCGGCAGTAACCTCGGGACCGTTTCACTTGTGACCAGTCACCTGCTACGGTCCGACTTACCGAGCAAGTATTTAGAGGAGTTGTCAGACGTCAACCGAAGCGCGCGCGAAGCCACAGCCTCGCTCCGTGAAGTCATTTGGCTGACCGACAAGAGTATTCTCACTCTTGATAAAGCATTCATCTACATGCAGATGAGGGCGGAACAGATGGTTTATGATTGCGAATTGGTCATTTCCGCCGCCAAGGACGTCTCGCCGATTCCTATTTCCAGCGCCTTCAAACGGAATCTATTTTTGCTTTTTACAGAAGCGATTCACAACTGCCAGAAGCACGCGGATGCCACCAAAATCGAGGTGGCGCTGGAGTTCACTGGATCTGAAATCACCATCCGAGTTACTGACAATGGTTGCGGATTCGAACCAGGAATCACCCGCGAAGGCATCGGCCTATCGAGCATGAGAGATCGTGCCACTCAGTTGGCTGGTAAGATCCACATCACCAGCACCCTCTCCGTCGGCACCACCGTCGAGTTCACCACGAAATTCATTTCTTCAAAATAACCCAATGAAAGAAGAACATCAAAGCGACCCCATCCACACCGCCATCCGCATCTGGATCATCGAGGACAACTCCCGCTTGCGACGCTACCTCGTCAAGTATCTCAATGAACCCGATGACCTCCAAGTTACTGGCGATTTTTCAAATTGTGAGGATGCCCTCGGAATGCTCGAGCTTGGCTCCCCGCCTCAAGTCCTCCTTGTCGATCTCGGCCTGCCAGGCATGAGCGGCTCGAAGGGAATCAGTGAAATCAAGCGTCTACATCCGGCGATCGAGGTGCTCGTGCTGACCGTCAGTAACGAAAGAGATAAGGTCTTCGAGGCCATCACGGCGGGAGCCTCCGGCTACCTCCTCAAGAACGCTTCCATCGACGAGATTGAAGAAGCGTGTCGCAAGCTAGCACGCGGCGAGTCGAGCCTGGATGGCGCCGTCGCCCGCATGATGCTCGGCACCTTCCAAGAGGAAAATCCGAAGAACGTGGAGCATGACCTCACAGAGCGGGAAATTGAGA
>JANORE010000382.1:0-3760 GCA_031415155.1 Akkermansiaceae bacterium
TGCAAAGGACGGCCATGAAAAAATACCACGCTTTCGGCTGAAACTGAGGCACGCAACCGATGAGGGGCCGAGCAGAAAAAGAAATCGAGACGAAACTCAGAGGCTTCAACTACCAGATTTTGCCGCTCAAGCTCTGGGAAAAATTCAGAAATTCGACCTACTTGCGAATTTACAGTGCCTTTGACCAAGATAGATTTCATCTTGCTGTGATTCAGAAACCCACCTGCCACAAACACCAGCTCTTCCATCGCTCGTGATTGCACACGTCCCATTGCATCCGCAAAAGACAAGGACTCAGCCTCGATTTCGATGCGCTGAATGGAAAACTCATCGTGCAAAACGGGCAGCTCATCGTCTGCTACCAGTTCGGTCAGAAAATTACGCCGCTTCAGTTCCGCTTGAAATATCTGTGCATCATCCAAAGGCAAATCTGAGATCACGATCCCGAAAAGATCTCGCTGAAGATGAGCACAATCTGCCCGAGCGACGGATTTTACAGCGACTGAAGCATCGGCTAACGATTGACGGTCAATCGTTTGGTCGAGTGAAATTTGTAGTAAACTGTAGGTGGACATTTGTGCGAATGCGCTTCGTTGATTTGTGCTCCGAGAGAGTTATGAGCACTACTTCCGAAAGATGAGGGCGACGCATGAAGCGATTTTTTGAAGGATGATGGGCTTGGCGGAGCCTCCGAGGCAGACTTTTATTTTCCAGCGAACACCCGTCCTTGACCGGATTCCCAGGCCTTTTGGACGCTTTTAAAGAGAGCTGTGAGTTCTGTCTCGGAAAGAATGCGGTATTCGATGGTGCGAGCGTGGGTGGTTTCTGGATATTTCTTTACCACCATGTTCGGTAAATCTGAACTTACGCGTTCGGTGACTTTTTCAATGAGCTCCGTGCTTCTCTTCGTGATTTGCGCCGCAGTATTTCCTGACATCGCATCGGTGACTGGTGTGATGTGATAGAAGCGGGTAAGTGCTTGACCGATGGAGTCCACCGTCACCTCGTCCACGATCAAGGCTCCATCGAGGAGGTATTTGTGGCGGCTCACGGAAGCGATGCGGTCCAGTGCGACGATGTAATGCCCGTCGCCCAGCTTGGCTTGCCAAAAACGAGCTGCCCCTTCGGGCTCATCCGGCTTTTCCTCTTTTTTATCTTTTTTAGGGTCTTCTTCGTCTTCGGCATTTTCCTTAGGATCATCCGGTGGTTCTTGGGCGTGCAATGGAAACGAGCACACGAAAAACATGGAAAGCACGGAAAGAGCGATGAGCAGATGTTTTTGTAACATCTGCAAAAGGTGACCGCAAAATCGCTTGATGGCGAGTGCCAGTTTTTAGCGTCCGGGAATCATCCGCCAAATGCTTTCAGAAACCCGACTTCGATGGCGAGAGGCTCGAAGGCATTGGTTTCCAGCGTCCGGCGCAGCGAGTCAAGTGCCTCCATCCGTTTTAAGAGACGACTTTCCGTTTCCGCCTCGGCGATCTTGCTGAGTGCAGGCGCTGATTCCGGGAAATCGAGGCCACTGCTTTTGACTTTCAGACGCAGGAGATCCGCCATCCATGCCATGAGAACGTCGAACAGCCGGTTCCGTGCGTCTAGATATTCTGCCTCCGCAGCCGCCTTGTGGAAAACTTCACGCTCCTTGAGCCATGCGCCATCCGTGCCATCGCGGTAGGCGGTGGTTTCTTCTTTTTCCGCAGCTTTAGCGGCAGCGTCTGCCTCTTCACGGTATTCGGCGAGGAAGGAGGAAAATGCAGCCTTCAAGTGCAATGCGGCGACAGGAGTGCCGAATCCACGAGCCGCGACCGAGTTTAAAGCCGCGACTAATTCCGCCCCGCCATCGGCGAGTAAGGCCCGGCCACCGAGCAGCGGCAGCCTGACGCAGCGGGAGAGAATCGTCGGCAGCAAGCGCTGTGGATTCGCAGTGAGTAGAAGCAGCAAGGTATTCTGCGGCGGTTCTTCGAGAGTTTTTAAAAAGGCATTCGCCGCCTGATCGTTCATGCGATCTGCCTCGGTGATAACGCCGACTTTACAAGCACCACCGGGCGCAGCGAGGTGGAGCGTATGTTCCAGATCACGGATTTCATCGACGCCGATGCGGCGAGATTTCATGCGAGGACGGATGATGCGAATCCAGCCGCTTTCGAGCTCATCCAGTGCCGGAGTGGCCACGATGATCGGCTCGCCGAACAAATCCGTGCCGCCGGATTTCTCCGCCCGATTCACAAGCTGGATCATACGAGCTGCTAGATTTTCCTTCCCGCTGCCGTGTGCTCCGCTGATGAGAAATGCGTGAGCTAACCGACCACGTCCGTGTGCCGATGAGATTAATTCAAACGCTCGGTCTGCGAGATACGCCATGTGCCGTCATCGTCTCCGGGACGCTCATTGGCGCAACTCGAAAGTACGAGTGACTTGCGCTCTACGAATGAAATTGCCAGCCTCATGCCATTGGAAGACATGTGGAAAAATGATTTGTCGGAATCCTTCGATCCGATGATGGCCAAGGAGCTGCGGCAGAGCCTGCGGCGAGGAAGCTTCGTTTACCCGTTTTTAGGAATCCAGTTGTTCGCGGTGGTGGCGATGGCAGTCGAGTTTCAGCTCGGCGATGGCGGAGTGAGTTCTGAATACACCGGCATGCTGAATCTCCAGCTCCTGTGGACTTCCGGGCCTTTCTGGATGACGGTTTCTACGATTTGCCTACTCATCATGCCGATGGGAGGCTTGATTTTGATGGGTCAGGAATTGGAGGAAGGAAATCATGAACTCCTCCTCCTCACGAAGCTGGATCGCTGGAAAGTCGTGCTCGGAAAATTCATCACCTTGTGGGGACTTTGCGCTCTCACATTTATTTCGCTGCTTCCCTACGTGGTGATGCGCTACATGGTTGGTGGGATCGAGTGGTGGCACGAAGCGGCCTGCGCGGGGACGGTTTTAGGTGGCTCGGCGATGCTTTGTGCTGGAGCGATCGGGGCATCGGCATTTAAACGCATGGGCCTGAGAGTGGGAGTGCTAGCCATTTTCCTAGGATCCATGTTGCCCGGCTGTGCGACACCGCTATTGGTGAGCGCAGGGATGACTGGTGGATGCGGCTGGTTTTACCATTTTACGGCGCTGGCAGCAGTGATCTGCTACGTGACGATGGGTCTAGCAGTCGCTCGCTCGCGGCTTCGCTTGTCCATCTTGGCATACGAAATGAATCCCAGCGTGATGATTCTTGGGTTACTGATTTTCACGCCGTTTGTGATTGGTTTGGTGACTGCGATGACCGTTGGCTTCGGCGGGATTGCTGGCCTATTGCTGATGGCGTTTGTTGCCTACCGCACCGATACGACTTTCAAAGCTCCGACAAGAAAATCGATCTCACCGCCAGCACTACCGCCACCGCCATAAATGACCGATCCACAACGTCACCCGTCGTCTTCAAAACGACGAAATCCTAGCCATCGCTATTTCACGTGATCGAGTTTCCTACGACCCAAAATCCGAGATCCAGTTATCACGGATTCTGGGACAAGCTCTATTGATAAAATCGGATTCGCGGTGGTCATTGAAATTTTACTAACCTTTCCGCTTGAAGCGGATAAAATGGCATTGCACGGTTTTCCCACATGGAAGTCTCGAAGAAGCAAAAGCCACCTACCACCATTGAATTGATCGACTGGTTAAATGACGAGGGCGTCATGGAACTGGATTGGGATTTTCCTGAAGATGGAGACTTGTTCGCCGCAGGTTTAGACTCGATGGCCGTGATGCAATT
>JANORE010000383.1:0-3893 GCA_031415155.1 Akkermansiaceae bacterium
GCAATAATGTGTGCTTGCGGTAAATTCTTTAAGATCGCTACGGCAGTCGCTAAAAAGTCGAATCCTTGGTGTGGAAGATATTTATATTCTGAGCCAATCGTTAGGAATACCAATGCATCTGTCGGTATTCCCAAGGCTGACCTCACTTGTGTGCGGAATTCATGATTCGCGGATGCTGGAGATGTAGGATATTCTAAAGGTATAGGAAGAATTTCTGAGACTTCGATGCCTCGACTCTTTCTGGAAAGCTCATGGCCTGAAGGGCGGATTTCTGCTACGCAATCTGCAATAGATGCACCTAGCCAATAGATATGATCTGCGTGATTGAGGAAAATAATCGGAGGTCCACCTATGACTGCGAATGCCATCAGCGGAATGGGATCATCCATGTGCGTGTGCAGCACGACATGATCCGCATATTTACATGTGTAATCTCGAAGTAGCTGCGCCCGCTCAATCAGCGGGAGTTTAATATCTAAAACAAACAGTTCGCCCCCGTTTTCGTGAATGCTATGGACAAGATCTTTTGGAATTTCACCTCTTTGACACGTCAAAACGACTAAGTGACGGCTTTTTTGGTTATCAATATGAATCCAGCGGTAGCATAGGCGAGTGTGTCCACCGGTAGCATAGACTTCTGAAAGGACATGGACTGTGGTATGTTTGTCATGCCCATCTCGAATTTTTTTACATTTGCCAATTGTGAATCCGCAGCCAATTGCCCTGATCTCAGCTTCAAGAGAGGGATCTGCCAATGTTCCGAAAGACCCTTTGCCAGATGCATGACTGGCAGCTGCCATAGACCAGCGAGCGGCCTGTTCATGATTTCCGCGTTTTCGGTGCGATGCAACCTGACGACAGCCCCATTGGTACAGTGCGGTGTTTAGCTGCTTCGAGTACAGAATTTCATTTTCGAGAATCATCTCAGTTTTACACACTGTTCTAAGAGGCTTTCCCACAGGCTGGAAGCCTGTTCCCCACTTTTCAGACAGCGATTAAGAGTTTCTTGATTGCACGACTAATGACTTCCACCGAATTGGCATTTAGATGTGGACCGATTGGAAGACTGAGGACTTCTAAAGCCAATTGTGCTGCAATGGGTAATTGGTAGTTTTGAATTTTGGATGCTGAATCGGCATAAGCTCCACTAAGTGATGGCGGAATAGGATAGTGGATGAGGGTTTGTATCTCGTGTTCGGTAAGATGTTGTTGCAGCACATCACGCTGAGGGTGGCGGATGACAAAGAGATGCCAAACTGGAAGAGCCCATTCGGGAACCTTAGGCAGAAGATGAAATCCAGTAAGATGGGAAACTTGAGTTGAGAAATCCGAGAGTTGATCAACATACTGTTGCGCGATAGTAGCCCTGCGGGTGTTCCATTCGTCAAGACGGCGTAGCTTTACCCGGAGAAACGCAGCTTGCATTTCATCAAGGCGTGAATTGATACCTTGCACTTCGTTATAATATTTTTGCTTAGAGCCGTAGTTTCGTAACATGCGGATACGAGCTGCCAAATCAGCGTCATTGGTAGTCACTGCGCCACCGTCACCGAAGGCTCCTAAATTTTTTCCGGGGTAAAAGCTGTGCCCTGCGGCTGTTCCTAATGAGCCAGTTCGCCGACCTTTGTAGCGTGCTCCTTGTGCTTGGGCACTGTCTTCGATGACTTTTAATCCATGTTTATCTGCAATTTCAAGAATTGAGTCCATGTCTGCAGGCTGGCCATAGAGGTGCACTGCCATGATGGCTTTTGTCCGTGGTGTGATTGCAGCTTCGATTCGCTGTGGATCAATATTGTAAGTGAATGGATCAGGTTCGACAGGGATAGGAGTCGCTCCTGCATAAGATACGGCTAACCAAGTAGCGATGTAAGTGTTTGAAGGGACGAGGACTTCATCTCCAGCACCGATGCCAAGTGCCCGGACGATCAAGTGCAGTGCATCTAGGCCATTTGCCACGCCAATGCAGTGCTGTGCTTCACAGTAGGTGGCGAATTCGGATTCAAAAGCATCAAGCTCTTGACCCATGATATACCATCCCGAATCCATGACTCGATGGTAGGCTTCATCCAGCTCGTTTTTTAGTTCGAGATAGGTCGGCTTGAGTTCAAGAAAGGGTATTTGCACTGGATCTTTTGCTATGGATTGGAAGGTAGGGTGATCGCTTTTTGAAATTCATTATAATCGCGATAATAGTCTGCTTCATCATATAGATTGGAGGCTAGGACTAAGCAGACGGCACCTGATGAAAAATTATCCATCTCTCGCCAGATCATTGGGCAGACGTAAAGTCCATAATAAGAGCGTGAAAGGTGAAATCGTTTTTTTTCCTTTCCGTCATCCAGAACGATATCGAAGCTGCCCGAAATAGCGACAATTAGCTGATAAAGATCTTTGTGTGCATGTCCTCCACGCTCAGCTCCACCAGGGACATCATATAGATAGTAAACTCTTTTAATATCGAATGGGACGTGTCGGTTGCCTTCGACAAAAGTTAAATTACCCCGTGGATCGTTGATTTTAGGAAGCTCAACGAGTTTACATTCACTTAGCCTCATGGTTGAATTTGTTTGATCTCAAAATCAGATTGTTTCCTAAAAAGATTGCCACACTTACAATTGGCATTTCCTTGATCGTTGAAATGGATAGTGAGGCCACAATGGCAGGCCCAGCCGACTTGCCGCGCCGGGTTGCCCCGAACAAGTGCGTAAGCAGGAACATCTTTCGTCACAATGGCACCTGCGCCGATCATGGCCCATTGACCGATAGTCACTGGTAAAATCGTGGCATTGGCACCGATGGAGCAGCCTTGTTTCAGGATCGTTTTATGAAATTCTGAAGGGTAAACTTTGCTTCGTGGACGTAAATCATTTGAAAATGTGACATTGGGGCCAATAAAAACGTCATCTTCAATGCTGATACCATCCCAAATTTGTACTCCACATTTCACGGTAACACGGTCCCCAATAACGACGTCATTTTCAATGATGACATGGGAACATATGTTGCAATCTGAACCTATCTGGGCATCCGGAAGCACGATACAGAACTGCCAGATACGTGTTCCCTCGCCGATGTGTGACGATTGGACGTCTGATAGTGGATGAATGGTGGGCATTAGAGGTGAATCGCGGAATCGAATAAAACGAGATTGATTGGGACTATTGTAGAGCGAAATTAAATTATATAACTTAAAAATGAAATTAAGAATTTATGATTTAGAATATAAAAAAAGATATGCTATATCTGGACGAGAGTGCCGAATCGGATGCTATTAGGTTACTCTACTATTCTAGCGGACGGTAATTTTTTAAGAGCCTAAAATTTCTAAGACTTTTTGCTTGATTCGACTCTTGGCTTTCAACGCGCCATTTTCGCTTAAATGATCGTCATCAATGTATTGGATGATATGGTTTTCCATGAGAAAAATGTGTTGTTGGTCACTCAGATACAAATCGGCGATGTCTAAAATGTTAGCGGTTGGGAATTTTTTGACGGCTCCATGAACGACTGACATCCCTCGCCGCCAAGTTTCAGATTCGCCGAGTGGTAGGATGAGGTTACCTTTTTGGGTTTTCTGTCTCCAAGGAATCGTGGCACAATAAATTAGAGCATTTTTATCGCCAAATGGCAACATGGGTGGCTGCTCGATGATCAGGCACTTAGCGCCTGCCCCCTCAATGATACCTAGAAGTGATTCAAGGTCTTTTGCATCATGAGAGTCCGAATATTTACCTGCTAGAATCACAAGCTTAGTATTCTTTTCGCCAAGGATCCTTAATCGTGCGCTATCGTAGAGGAACTTCTCCTCGGGCGTGAAAAACGTAGTGCCCATTTTCTGTGGTGGAACCGAAATACTTGGAGATGTCCCATCGGCAGCAAAAAATGATACGGAG
>JANORE010000384.1:0-3021 GCA_031415155.1 Akkermansiaceae bacterium
CGAGCCGCGAACGGTCTCAGGCAGGGTGAATCAAGCGTTGGAAAGAAAGGTCGGAATCGGCGGGAAAACCTCGTTGGATGTGATGAGGCTCTCTCGTCGGTTTCGACAGAAAATCCCGGAGCAGATTTCTCTGCCCCGGGAAAAGTCTGACAGATGTTACTTGAGCTCGATTTTGGCGCCAGCCTCTTCGAGTTTTTTCTTGGCGGTCTCGGCAGCGTCTTTGGCAACGCCTTCGAGGATTTTCGCTGGGGCACTCTCGACGAGTTTCTTCGCGTCCGCAAGGCCAAGACCAGGAGCAACTTCACGGACTGCCTTGATCACGCCGATTTTGTTTGCGCCGCAATCGGTGAGGACGACGTCAAATTCCGTCTTCTCTTCGACTGCTTCGACAGCTGCAGCAGGACCGGCAACACCGACAGGTGCAGCAGCGGAAACGCCCCATGTTTCTTCGAGTTGTTTAACAAGTGCGACAGCTTCCAATACGGTGAGCTTGCCGAGTTCTTCTACGAGTGTTTCAATATTAGCCATTTTGTTTTTTTGGTGTGGTATCGTCGCCCCCAGAGCCTCCGGGGATTTCAGAGCAACAGCCGTTGCTCCGACGAGGAACCATTAAGAATTCAGGTGGAAACGGGAACCGCAGCCACCATCACTTCAGATTATTTGTTATTCAGCGGCAGGTGCTTCCGCTTCTGCGACTGGAGTTTCTGCCACTACAGCGGCAGCTTCGACTTCAGCAACTGGTGTTTCTGCCACCGCAACGGCAGCTTCAGCTTCGGCAACTGGGGCTTCAGCAGGTGACGAATTCTCGGATGATGAGTCGTCGCCATCTGGGTTGAATTTCGCCTGGACGACACGAGCGATGCGAGTTGCAGGCTCGAGAATCGTTGCGAGAAGTTGGGAAAGAACGGCTTCGCGGGATGGAATGTCTGCGATGCTCTTGAGTGCCTCAGCGTCGAGAATTGCATTACCAAGAATTCCCACTTTCATCTCAGGTTTCTTGAATTCCTTTTCGAAATTCTTGATGACCTTTGCTGCGGAAAATACTTCGGCATCGCCCATGATGTAGGCCATTTGACCCGTGAGGTCAGCACCGATGTCCGGCATTCCGGCTTCGGCAAGAGCTTTACGCATGTAGCTGTTTTTCGCGACGGTGCAGTTTGCACCACCTGCGCCGAGGCGGTTGCGGAGTTCCGTGAATTGCTGCACGGTGAGGCCTGTATAATCGATGACAATTAGGTAAGGAGACGCGTTGACGCGATCCAATAGGCCGTTGATGATGATTTTTTTATCTGGATTCATAATGCGTTGGCGGGCCTTGGATTAAGCAGATGCTTTGGTGTAAGTGCTGGCTTCCAGCGGGATACCGGGAAGCATCGAAGCAGCGAGCGTCACGGCTTGGATGTAATTTCCCTTGGCGGATGCTGGCTTGGCACGGACGACGCTATCGACGAAAGCACGCGCGTTTTCTTCTAATTGAGCAGACTCAAATGAGGATTTGCCGATGGAGCCGGAAACGTTGCCGTTTTTGTCGAGTTTGAAATCGACGCGACCTGCTTTCACTTCGCGCACTGCCTTGGCGGTGTCGTCGGTGACGGTTCCGGTCTTCGGATTCGGCATCAAACCGCGAGGTCCGAGAACCCGAGCGATTTTCCGAACTTCGGTCATCGCGTCTGGAGTGGCGATCGCGGAATCGAAATCCGTGAAGCCTTCTTGGACACGCTTGATGAGATCTTCGTAACCGACGTGTTCTGCGCCAGCGGCGATGGCTGCCTCAGCAGCTGCACCTTGAGCGAAGACGACGACGCGGACATTTCTGCCGGTGCCGTGTGGGAGTGAAACGGAACCACGAACCATTTGATCACTTTTCCGTGGATCCACACCGAGGTGGAACGAAAGGGTGACTGTAGGGGTGAATTTAGGCGCCGGGAATTCCTTCACGGTGCTGATTGCATCGGTGAGCGAGTAGTTCTTGCCTGCTTGGACAAGAGCGACTGCCTTTTTGTAGCGTTTGCTGCGGTGTTTAGCCATTTTTATTTTGGTTTGCAGTTCGGGCGGAAATTGCGGGATGCGCTTCCCTCCTGCGGGTGCCAGAATCTTTTCGGATCTGGCTAGAAATTTTTTACATGCCTTCGATTTCGAGGCCCATTTGGCGTGCTGTGCCAGCAAGAATGCGGCAGGCGGCTTCTGGATCCTTGGTATTGAGATCGGGCATTTTGATTTTCACGACTTCCATTAACTGAGCCTTGGTGATTTTACCCACCTTGATTTTGTTTGCCTCTTTCGAACCGGAAGCAAGACCAGCGATCTTCTTGAGAAGATTTCCGGCAGGTGGCTTTTTGGTAATGAAGGAGAATGATTTGTCTTTGTAGACAGAAATCACCACTGGCAATACATCGCCAGTCTGGCTTTGAGTGGCAGCGTTGAATTCTTTACAGAACGCCATGATGTTCACCCCTGCTTGACCGAGGGCTGGGCCGACTGGAGGTGATGGATTAGCGGCTCCTGCTTTGATCTGGAGCTTGATGAGTTTGACGACTTCCTTGGCCATAATAAATGCGGTTTAAACGTTGGGGAAAGGGGTGGTTGGATATTTTGAACGATAGGTCCAGAAAATTATGCTCTTTCGACCTGCCAATATTCAAGTTCGACCGGAGTGCTGCGTCCGAAGATCGTCACTGAGACGCGAAGCTTGCCGCGTTCCGGGTCGATTTCTTCGACAATTCCGTTCTGAGATTGGAATGGACCATCGGCCACCTTGACGGTGTCGCCGACTTCGAAACTGATTGCAGGGCGGACACTTTCTTCGCGCTCCTTGATTTGGGAAAGCATCGCTTCCACCTCGCGAGGCCGCATGGGCGCTGGGCGGTCTTTCGTTCCGGCGAAGCCAATGACGCCTTCCATCTCCTTGATGAAAAACCAGGTCTTCTCGACGAGCTGGTTGTCCTCGGTGGCGAGATTCATGTTAACGATGATATAACCGGGAAAGAATTTCTTCTTCGTTTCGGTTTTTTTACCTCGGCG
>JANORE010000385.1:0-4258 GCA_031415155.1 Akkermansiaceae bacterium
CTCCTCTACGGCGGTGCATTGAATCTTGCCGGAAGCGTCACTGCGCGGAAAAATCAACGGGCCACGACCTCGGACTGGATGGATCTGGAAAAACAACGGGGAATCTCGGTCAGCTCCACAGTCTTGCAATTCGAGTATAAAGACTGCGTCGTGAATATCCTCGACACGCCGGGGCACAAAGATTTCTCGGAAGACACTTACCGAGTCCTCACCGCCGTGGATGCCGCCGTCATGGTGGTGGACGCCGGTAAAGGCATCGAGAGTCAGACCCGGAAATTATTCGAAGTCTGCCGCCGCCGTGGCGTGCCCATTTTCACCTTCATGAATAAGCTGGATCGCCCGGCCCGGCCATCCATGGATCTTCTAGACGAACTGGAATCCGTCCTCGGCATCCACGCTTATCCCGTCAATTGGCCGCTCGGTGATGGCCCGCGTTTTCGTGGAGTTTATGATCGCGAGCAGAAACAAGTGCATCTCTTCGAGCGGACCGTCCACGGTGCCTATCGTGCGCCTGTCAGCGTGAAAGGAATCGAGGACGACAGCGTGAAAGCGGCGATGGAAGAGGCGACTTATTCGCAAGTCTGCGATGAGCTGGAGCTGCTAGAAGGTGCTGGTGCGGACTTCGATTTAGCGAAAGTTCTCGCCGGTGAACTGACTCCCGTGTTCTTCGGCAGTGCGGCCAATAACTTCGGTGTGCAGCTCTTGCTCGACCGCTTCCTTGAGCTTTCCCCACCACCCACTCCTCGTGAAAGCGGCGGGATGATGATCGATCCTGCGTCTGAAGAATTTTCCGCCTTTGTCTTTAAAATTCAGGCAAACATGAATCCAAAACACCGGGATCGTATCGCCTTCGTCCGCATCGTTTCCGGGAAATTCGAACGCGACATGGACGTGATCAATGGCCGCACCGGCGACAAGGTCCGTCTTGCCAATTCACAGCGACTTTTCGCTCGCGAACGAGAAACCGTGGACGATGCCTTCGCCGGCGACGTCGTGGGTCTCGTCGGAAATTACGATTTACTCATCGGCGATACGCTGGCTTCCGGTCCGGGCGTGACCTTCGATGAAATCCCGCGTTTCGCGCCGGAGTGCTTCTCATTCCTACACAATAAAAGCACGGCGAAATACAAACGCTTCCGCGATGGACTCCAGCAGCTCCTCAAAGAAGGCGTGGCCAGCGAGTTTATCTTGATCGATACCGAAGGCCCGCAAATCCCGCTTCTCGGTGCCGTCGGCCCACTGCAATTCGAAGTTCTGCAATACCGGTTAGAAGGAGAATATGCTGCGGATACGCGGATCGAGAGCGCGAACTGGTCACTCGCCCGCTGGCTAAAACCGAAAGAAGGTGATCCACTCGCGCCAGAAGCTCGGCCCGCGCTTTCGCTAGGCGTCGCACTGGCAAGAGATTCTAACGGCTGGTTGGTCGCGCTACTTCCCAGCGAATGGGCACTGAAAACGTTCACGGATAAAAACGAGGATTGGACCATTTCTGAACATCCATTTCCACCGCCTCGGCTCGTCTAGGCCGGAGTCCATCGAGAGCACGGTTGTTTTCTTGGGTGGCGGCTGCTAGGTTTCCTGCCATGCAAGCGATCGAACTATCCAAAGACTCGCCGATGAGCGTGATTCTCGAGACATTACCGGGCGCGAAACGGGCGATTTTTGCCAAGTATCATCTGGGCGGTTGCCAGAGCTGCGCGTTTTCCAATGAGGAAACTTTAGCCGAGCTTTGTGTGCGCTCGGAGATTCCAGTGGAAGAGATGTTAGAACACTTGTTGGCTAGTCATGAGCATGATTCTGCGATGTGGATGGAGCCAGTTTTGGCCAAGGAGAAACTCTCTGAAATGCGCATCATCGACTTACGGACACGCGAGGAACACGAGGCGGTGGTTATCGTGGGTTCGGAATTTTTCACGCAAGAACTCCAGCAGCAGCTCTTCGCCGGAGACTCTGCCATGCAGATCTTACTCTATGATCACAGCGGGAAAAACGTGCTGGATCAAGTCGCGTGGTTCCGTGGCCACGGACTCCATGAGACATACGGCCTGCGCGGTGGCATCGATGCGTGGAGTCAGGAAATTGATAAGTCCATCCAGCGCTACCGCCTCGAGATGGATTGAAGATTTCTCATCAATGCCGGACGAGCTACATTTTAATCGCCATGTGGTGCCCATTGACTCAGTAGCTTTCTTAAAATCCTCCTTCTTCGCCGTGTCTGACAACCAACAAGGCGTCTTCCGAGATGAATCTCCTCTTATGAAATCTTAATTTCGCTTCGTAGGCTTTTTCTTGGAGAACTCTTGGTCAATCAGTTCAAGTAGCTCACTCGGTTTCATATCAAAGGCTGATGCGAGAAAGAAAATGATCTCAATCGTTGGCATCGAATCACCATTTTCAAGATGCGAAAGATAGCTTCGACCAACACCTGAAATTTCGGAGAGGTTAATTTGAGTGAGTTGATTCTCTACACGAAGTCCGTAAAGAACTGTAGAGACGCTCTTTTTCAATTTTACCGTTTTGTTTTCCCCTGAACTCAAACATCTAATCCTAAAGTTAGCTCGCTCATGTTGTCTTTGTTCAGATATGAACATTTTTTGATCTGAATCATCGAATTACCTTGTCGCGTTAAATGCAGACAGGTAGCTGATGGTGCATGGTGATTCACTATTCCATCCCTCTGTTATTTATTGGATCATCAGTCGCACTGTTGGCCCAGACCCCACAACCTCAGGTGGTGTTGACATCGACTGGGGCGGGGTCATGGCAGGCAGCGTGGGCGGGGGTGACGCAGCGGACGTATTTCATGCAGTGGTCAACGGATTTGATAGGGTGGAATTTCGCCCCTGTCGTGGAATATGGCACGGGGGCGAAAATTTCAGGAATGGCGACTCAAAATGCCAACAAGTATTTTGTCCGGCTTCACTATGTGGATGCACCGTGGATCACGACCTTGCAACAGGCACGGGATTCCGATTTCGACAATGATGGTGTTCCAAGCGCATTTGAAGTGGAGACATTAGCCAGTAGCCCATTAATCAAAGACACGAGTGATACCGACGGGGATGGCCTCGCCGATGGTTGGGAACGATTTTATTTTGGGAATACAACCACGGCAAATCCGGCCACCGTTCAGAGCGGCGATGGATTGACCAACCAAGAAAAGAGCGAGTTAGGGTTAAATCCAAGCCTTAACTATAACGACGTCGCCGCCGTCCAGCCTGCAAAGTTTAACTATGATTTAGTCGGTCGTTTGACGGGCGTCACTGCGCCAGTCGGCGCGGGAACTTATATACCTGACGAAGAAGGCAATCTCACCAACGCTCAATGATTTATTCGTTCTAATACTTTTGCATTTAAAAAATTTTCTATGAAACTCTTCACTCTTGTTTTATTTGCCGTTTTCCTGTGGTGCCATGCTTCTGCTCAAAATCCTGCTGGCTGGGCACAGCCGAGTCTGCCAAGTGAAGAAGAATCCAGAGGATTCGCCAATTTAGGAACCTCTCCGATCTCTGAGAGAAGCCTGCAGCGCAACAATCGGCCTGCGGTGAGCGATGATGTGGCGGCTGCTTCGCTTGGGCAACAAGCCTTTAGCGTTGCCAATTTGAATCTGGGAAGCAGCACGGCGAGTTCTAGCAATCCGGGGATCACCCCGATCTTTGCCGGGAATGCGGCTGATGTGATCACGCCGGAAATCCAAGATCTCGCGGATGCACTCCAGAACAATCCCGTAAAAATATATGAATACGTCTACAACTATATCGAATATGAAAATTACTTTGGTTGCAAAAAAGGGGCGCACCTGACTTTTCTGGAAGGTGGGGGAAATTCATTCGATCAATCGGCATTGCTAGTGTCTTTGCTAAGAGCATCCGGGTATGCGGCGGAGTATCGATATGGGGCAGTTCAGTTCACTTATAGCGAGTTGGTAAGCTGGATGGGGCTTGATCCTCAGCCGTTCAGCCATCTAACGGATGCGGAGTTTCTAGCGGAGTATGGATTACCTGCAAACACCCCGCCTGCTACGATTGCTTTGAATCGGAAATCCGCTGCCGCGAGGACTTACTTTCGGGCCACAGGATATTTTCATGATAAGGCTTATGAGTTTTTCGGAGATGTGCTTTTTGAAATTCCCCATGTCTGGGTGAAAGTAACAGTGGATGGGACGGTCTATGACAAGCTTTCTCCGTCCTTTAAATATTATAGCAATACGGAGGGTATTAATTTGGCGAGTGCGATGGGTTATTCGCGAACGAATACA
>JANORE010000386.1:0-3625 GCA_031415155.1 Akkermansiaceae bacterium
GGGCTACGGGGCAGGTCTGTTGTCTGGCCTAGCTGAAGTGCATCTTGTTCAATCATGCTGGCACTTTCCAACTGCGGAAACGGCAGCAAAGGAGGCTATAGCCCTGGACCACAAGCGGTGACTGGCCCGTTTGATCGAAATGGTAATTACGTCGAGGAATGGGCAGACAGTCCATCCAAGTGGCGAAAAAGTGGCGGCTCCCGGCCATCCCAAACCCCAAGATCCAGCGAGTTACCGGAAATTATAAAAAATGATCAACCTCCCCAAAACGCCGTCCCTCTCCAGACGGTTGTAAGTAATCCAACGACGACTCAGACGCAAACCCGCTCACAATCGGTCACGAAGCCCGTCATTACAAAACCGGCCAGCGTCGTCGTCAGAGCCAAGGCAAAACCTAAAGCCATCGTAAAAACCAAGGTGAAACCAAAGGCCACCGTGCGGTCCAAAGTCAAATCCAAGCCAACTTCCACCCGCTACACGGTGAAAAGAGGAGACTCACTTTCCGCGGTCGCAAGTCGGACAGGAACATCGGTTTCAGCTCTCAAAAAGGCCAATGCCATCTCTGGCAGCACCATCCGCCCCGGCCAATCACTAAAAATCCCAAAAAAGTAGCCCGCTTTTGCAATCGACCCATGCTACCGTGATTCGCCTAACCCGCTTAACGGAAACTAGTTTGATTGTCCACTGGTTCACCGAAAATCAAGGCTTGGTCAAAACGGTCGCCAAAGGAGCACGACGACCGAAAAGTGTATTCGCGGGCCAGCTCGATTTGTTTTTTAGTGGTGAAATCAGCTTCAGTCGTGCGCGACGAGGGGAACTTCATTCTCTCCGCGAGGTCGCGATCCACCAGTGGCGAGAGAGTTTGCGCAAAAACTATACTTCGACTTTGCTAGCCTCTTACTGCGGCCAATTGCTTGAATCTGCCGTAGAGCCTGAACACCCAGATCCAGAACTTTACGACTTACTCAAACGAGTTCTCGACCATTTGGAAACGACCGCCCCCCGCTTAAAGTCGCTGCATCACTTTGAAAATGAATTGGCTAGGATCCTTGGAATTTCCCAAAGTCCGCATCAAGCAGAATCTTCGCTGCGAGATGCCCTTGGAATACTTCCTGCTTCACGCCATTCGTTACTCGAAAGACTTTCATGAAGAGATGATTTCAGCTCGTCAAATTCAAATCCCTATCCATAATCGCCTCGATCCTATAAACCCTGACACTCATGGAATCTACGACCAGCCCTTCGATTACCTCTCTTAAAGAACGCGTCAACTCTCCGCGCGCTTCTGGAAATCTCAATGAAGCACTTGTTGCGGCAAATGAAGTTGTGGAAAAATGCAAGCAATCTCTCGACACCAGTCTTGATACTGTCGATGCCCATGCTTCAGCACTTGAAGTTCGCGGTGATATCAATCTCCACTTGGGAAAATACGAGGCTTCTTGCTCCGACTATGAACTGGCGATCGAGAAGCTGCAAAATCGCATCGAGTGCTTCCCTCAAATCGGCAGGCTTCATGCCACCGCAGGTTCCGCCTACGACGCGCTGGGCCACGAGGACAAAGCCGTGAATCATTGGCGTAAAGCGATGGAGTTTTTTGACCGTAGCAAGCCCCCACTTTTGCTAGACGTGGCTGCGATGGCGAATAATCTTGGATTTACGGCTAAAGCATCAGGCGATCTGGAGAATGCTGAGGCCCATTTCCTCAGAGCCTTGCAGATCGTTCATTCCGAACTCGGCCAAGAACACGAACAAACGGCGACGATTTCAAGCAATCTTGCTGCACTTTACCAAACAGCAGGCTACTACGAAAAATCTCGGGAAATGCACATGATCGCCCTCGAAACACGGCGTAATCTCCTAGGTGAAGACCATCCAGACACCGCTCAATCCCATAACAATCTTGCCCTAGCTCTTCTCAATACGGGAGACCGTTCATGGGCACGCAGGCATTTTGAAAAATCTCTCATGGGCTATGAAGCACTGGGCCGTGAATGCGCGGATGACCTCGATGCGGTCGCCGCTAACTACTGTGACTTCCTCCATCAGGAAGGCGAGGGCTACCTTGCCGAAGTCATTGCAACGCGGGTAAGAAGCGTTATTTCTGGTCAGACCGTCTAACCTTTTCAAACAGCTTCCACTTGTGCGACCGCAAGAGCGGCGATGCCTTCCTTGCGACCGATGAATCCCATCGTTTCATTGGTCGTAGCCTTGATGCCAACACGCTGCGGTGAAATGCCAAGAGCAGCTCCGATATTTTCACGCATCATTTCACGGTAGCTGAGAATTTTCGGGGCTTCGGCAATCAAGGTGGAATCCACGTTGATGATGACAAACCCACCAGCCGCAGCCAGTTCTCGACATTTTACGAGAATCTCTAACGAACAAATATCTTTGCACTTCGGGTCACCCGGCGGAAAAAAATAACCAATGTCAGGCTGGCCCATCGCTCCCAACACCGCATCCGCGATGGCGTGGCAAAGAACATCCGCATCAGAATGCCCTGCAAGGCCATGAGTGTGAGGAATGGTCACCCCGCCAAGCACCAGTGGCCGATTTTCGGCAAATTGATGAACATCGTATCCGATACCAGTCATTGCATTTAGGCTTTATTAAAGAATCTCAACCAATGGAATTTTCCCATTACTCGCGACGATGCCATAAGTATCGGAATGATCGGTATTGATCGTGAGTTCTACTTTTCCACCTGCGGTCTCGACCAGAAGTTGGCCAGCGGCGATGTCCCAGAGAGAAATACGGGACTCGATGTAAGCATCTAACCGACCACAGGCGATGTAGGCCATCCCAAGCGCGGCGGAACCCATCATCCGCATTTTCCGGGCACGGAGCGAGGCGCGGTGAAATCTCTCGATACCAGTCTTCATGGTATCGTTGTCTTTACCGCAGCCTACGAAGAGGATCGATTCAGAGAGTTTTTCGCGCTTACTGACCTCAATGGGGCGGCCATCTAACATGGCGGGGCCACCTTTTTCGACCGTCCATGTTTCACCCACCATCGGATCGTGAATGACACCGACCACGATTTCACCAGCCACTCGGAGGGCGATGGAGACACAAAAATGGGGAATCCCGTAGTAGAAATTTACCGTGCCATCGATGGGATCGACGATCCATTGCCGCTCAGAATCTTGGTTTCCGGCGATCCCTTCTTCCCCGTAAAGCGCGTCTCCCGGACGGGCACCAAGCAAGATCGTCGTGATGAGATCTTGGGATTCCTTATCGAGCGCGAGCTTGATGTCGTGGTCTGAAGCTTCATCGACAACAGCGTCACTGCCGAAGTGTTTGCGGAGAAGTTTTCCGGCTTCGAGCGCGGAATGAGTAGCAAGTTCGAGATCAGTCATTTTTTAAAAGGTTGAGAATTGCATCCACGAGCCGCAGAGAAATTTCGTGCTTCGAGGCGGTGGGAAGTAATTCACTACGGTCGGAATACACAAGCAGAACCTCGTTTTGATCAGAATCAAAACCGATACTTGGCTGGGAAACGTCGTTCGCCACGATCAAATCGCACTGCTTACGAATCAATTTATCCCGCGCATTTACCTCCAAGTTCTCAGTCTCTGCGGCGAATCCAACGAGCTTACCCGTGAAACCGAATGGCTGGCGAGCC
>JANORE010000387.1:0-3293 GCA_031415155.1 Akkermansiaceae bacterium
TTCCAGCAGTGCTTGGGCCAGCGCAAGACGCTGCCGCATTCCATGACTATAAGTGCGGACTTTCGAATGCACTCGCTTGCTGAGTCCCACGCGCTCGATGACTGCGCTGGCGGCTGTGGCATCGAAACCACCGGAATAGCCCATCAGGATTTTTAAATTATCCCAGCCGCTGAGGTAGTCATAAAACGCAGGTGCCTCGAAGATGGCTCCGACTTTTCGTAAAGCTTTCGACCGATTTTTGAGCACGGAAACTCCATCGATGGTGACATCTCCTTGATCGGGCATCACCATGCCGAGAATGATGCCGAGCGAGGTGCTTTTTCCCGCACCATTGTGACCGAGTAGCCCGTAGATTTCCCCGCGTTTCACATGGAATGAAACATCGGTGAGTGCGGGTTTTCCGCTGAATTTTTTGAAGAGGCCGTTTGCGACAAGCATGAGGTAAGGGAGCTAATTGCCCACGGAAAACGTGGCTTTGTTAGAAACACTCAAGTCGGCGTAAAGGAAATTCGTGTCGTGCGGATGCCAAGATTCCTTATCGGCGATCAACGGGATTTTTTCAGGACGGTCGTTCATCCCGAAGAATGCCAATTGTGAAAAATACCGGCGATTTTGGGTGCTATTCCACAGATAGCTGGAGCCAGATTTAGCGAATTGCTTCCTATCTGCGGGACATCGGAAGGCGTCTTCAGACTCCAGATAAGGAAGAAGAAAGGTCTCGAGCACGGGCACGTCCTCGTTTTTCGAGGTGCGTCCGGGGCGAAGTTCTGGAAATTTTCCCCCTGCGTCGTCGATCGAAGATTGGAGCGCCACTCCCAACGAGCGGAGATTATTCAGGCAAGTAATCTCACGAGATTTCGCGACGAATGAACGCGTCACCGGGTAGCCGATGCCAGCGAGGACGCTGATAATCCCGATGACGACCAGCATTTCCGTCAAGGTGAAGCCACGGTTTTTACTCATTACTTGGGGCCAAATTCGTTTCCGCGAAGACCTTGCATCGTCTCATTCATCGCTTCCATGAGCGGCGCGAGATCCAGTTTGGTATCGGTGGTTGATTTTTCAAAATAGGCCCGCATTCCCTCTTGGCTGATTTTATCTAACAAGTTGGGATCCAGTTCATCGGCTCTCGCCATGTCCATCCCGGTGCGGCCTTCTTTGATTTCATTCAGTCCTTGCTCAACAAATTTTTTCCGCTGTTCGGGCTTCATGGCGTCGAGGGATTTCATGAATTGACTCATGGATTCCATGACCGTGAGTTCGATGAATTGGCCTTTCTCGGTGGCTGAGAGTTTTTGGAAAAAGAGTTCGCCCGAGCGATTGGCACGGTTTTTTTCACGCTCTTGGAAATCGAGTTGGTTGACGAGGCTGGCGATTTTGCTGAGTTCCTCGGCTCGTCGCGCGGCCTCTGCAGGATTTGTGGATGCCGTATCGCTGGACCAATCGGCGAAGTTCGCCGTTGCGACAGCGCGATTGACACGCTCGGCGGTGATTTTTTTAGAACCTGCGTAAGAACGGACGGCCCACACGCTGCCCCAGACCAGCAGAAGGATGATCGCGGCTTTGATGATAGAATTCCGGTGCGTCATGACAGCGGAATTTTAGGTGCAGGAGGATCTTACGCAAGTGGCCATCGTGAACGCGCAGCACAAATGTAAAAACCTGCTGGCATGGACGGGGATTTCGCGCCTCAGTAGGGCAGAACTTATGTTTATCATTTCAATCGAAGCACTGAAGAGAAATGCCGCCATTTTACGCGAGGTGAAGGAAGCGGCGGCTTGCCATTTGGTCTTGGCTCTCAAGGGATTTGCGTGCTGGAAAGCGTTTCCCTATTTCCGGGATGACTTGGATGGTTGTTGCGCTTCGGGCTTATGGGAAGCACGACTCGCGAGGGATTTTTTCCAAAAACATATCATCACTTACTCGCCAGCTTACGATGAGGCAGATGTGGCGGAGTTATGTGAATTCACTCATCATTTGGATTTTAATTCACTCACGCAGTGGTTCCGCTTTCGCGAAATGGTGATGGCGCATCCTCGCTTTAAAAGTGGCGAACTGCTGTGCGGCTTACGCATCAATCCCGAATGCTCGACTGGAGAAACGCCGCTTTACGATCCATGTGTCGCGGGATCTCGTCTCGGTATCACGGCGGAGCAACTGGTCGGCGCAGATCTTACCGGGCTTTCGGGACTGCATTTCCACACTCTGTGCGAGCAAAATTCGGATGCCTTAGAAAAGACGCTCGTCGCCGTTGATGAAAAATTCGGTCACTTACTCCGCTCGCCGTCATTTACCTATCTGAACATGGGTGGCGGCCATTGGATTACTAAGCCATTCTATGATCGCGAGCGGCTGGTGAGACTGGTTCGTGAGACTCAGGAAAGATATGGAGTCGAGGTCTGGTTAGAGCCAGGCGAAGCGGTGGCGATTCATACCGGCGTGCTGCGTGCCACGGTGATGGATGTCTTCGAGTCCGCCGGACATCGCCTCGCCATCTTGAGCATTTCCGCCACGGGCCACATGCCGGATGTCATGGAAATGCCTTACCGGCCCGATGTTTTCCTCGTCGATTCCGTGCCTTCCGCCGAGCGACCTGCGGTGATGTTAGAAAATGAAAATTACCACCGCGCGGGTGAATCTGGCGAGTGGACGTATCGCCTCGGCGGCCCGACTTGCCTCGCAGGCGATGTCGTGGGTGACTTCTCATTTCACCGCGCGCTCCAGATCGGCGACATCTTAGTTTTCGATGACATGGCGCACTATACCATGGTGAAAACGACCACGTTTAACGGTGTCAAACATCCTGCCATCGCACTCCAGCATGAGGACGGAATGATAGAAACTCTCCGTGAATTCAGTTATGCCGATTTCCGAGATCGTCTTTCCTAGAAAAATCTCACAGCTCGGCCAGTGTGCCCTCGGTGACACCGAGTTTTTCCAGAGCTTGGACTTGGTTGAGTAGCTCGAAGGCATCGGATTTCCCACTGAGTAGATCTTGGTAGGCGTGGATCGTTTTTGCCGCGTCTTCAGCTTCGTCGAGTAGCTCGATGCGGAAACGGGAAAGTCCGGCATGGCGGAGGTGTTCGAAGTAACGAGCGCCCGTTTGCGCCTTGCCATTAAAAAGTGTATTGCGACAGCCGACATCGGCCTGGAGGCGGTGGAGCTGGCCGACGCGGTCGCGAAGGTGGACGACGTGGGTCTCGCACGGGCGGCCGCAATCTTTGTAAGTGGTGCCGCTGCTGAGAAAGGTGCAGAAGACGCAATGCTCCATGTGAAACATCGGCATGTGTTGG
>JANORE010000388.1:0-2219 GCA_031415155.1 Akkermansiaceae bacterium
CAGTAAATCATCAACATTTACAGAGCTTGATGATGTTGATAAAAACGAATCACGGATCAGTCGCTTCCGCATACCCGCCAGCGTAGGCGATGATCTCACAAAATCCTATTGGCTGGGTGCGCGTGAATATGCAGATGGGGACTTGGAAAAATTGGCTGTACGCATCGTCGAGCAAGTGCGCTTGCGGGGACCATTTCTTTCCATGGCGGAATTTGTGAATCGTCGCCTAGGTCAAGATGAAAAAGCTCAGAGTGGTGCCTTACAGAGTGCCATCGATGAAAGTGACCTCAATGATGAATTTGCCAATGATGCGGATGCTGGATATGTCATTCAGGCCAACGATATCGGAAACAACGGTTATGCGAATTCCACGGCCGGGAGAGGACCGAGCAACCAAGGCGCTCCCGGTTATTTGAGCCAAGCCGATATCCTGGGCGTTTTAGGAAATGCCGCGACTCCTCGTTCTGATACCTTCACGATTCGTGGTTACGGCGAAGTCCGCGACCCGAAAAGTAAGAAAGTGATTGCATCTGCCATCTGTGAAGCAACAATCCAGCGTCAACTTGAATACGTGGATCCTAAAGATGGCGTCGATGCCGTTCCTGAAAATTCAGCAAATTCGAATGCCGTGGAAATCACCAGCGAGGCCAATAAAAAATTTGGAAGACGCTTCGAAATTCTATCGTTCCGTTGGCTGAGCAAAGACGAAGTTTAATGGCAACTATTCAGGTGCCGTGAGTTGAAGATTTCATAAACCGCAGATGAACGTTAAAAACGCAGATAGGAAGAGATGAAGAGATTTTTAAATGCGTGATCTCAGAATCAATTCCTTCTTCCATCTGCGTGTATCTGAGTCCATCTGCGGTTTAATTTCTGAAATTTTTAATGGATGATACCTGAATAGTTACGTTTAATTATTCAATTGAAAGTAAATTTACCCAAAAACCACCCGATGCGCGCCATTTGCCTACTGATCGTCCTCCTTTTCCCAATCACCCTCTTCGGCCAAGAGGGGAAACCCGTGGGCTGCCGATTCCTAGGTTTTGGTGCTGAGGATTCCAAGGGAACGGTGCTCAACTTAAATCCGAAAGGTGACCCGATTGTCTGTCCATTACCGAGTGGGAAACTCTCCGCAAAAGTGGAATGCTTTGCGGTCGGGGCTAACATCAATTTCATTTCTCCTATCGATAAATCATTGGTGGCCAGTGCGACGGTTCCTGCGGGCGCGAATAACTTGATTCTTATTTTCACCAAGAAGCCTCAGGATAAAGCGGTTCCCGCCATTTCATGGAATGTCTATGTCGTTGAGGACTCGGAAAAGAAATTCCCTTCTGGAGGGACGATGGTAGTGAATTTTTATGATAAAGATATTCGCTTCATCCTCGGCGAACATAAAGGAATGCTTCGTCCTAAAACATCGAATGGTTATGCGATGCCAGCCAAACGCAACACATTCAACATGGCTGAGGTGATGTTTGAATCTTTCAATGGTAAAGATTGGCGGCCTCTTACTGAGACAGGTTTTCGTTTTCTTCCTGGCACTCGCTATTTGATCGTTAGCTATAATCATCCGAAAACAAAACATGCTCAGGTCTCAATCATTAGTGATATTAAGTAGGTCTTCAGGGTGTGTGGTATCACTCATTGCGATGGCATCCTGATGCTGGACGGCGGTAAGTTTTAGGATCTCAAATCATGGCGAAGGAAGCACGCAATGTCATCGGCACGGTTCTCCAATCTTGTTCGCTGGATCCGCTCACGGGCTGGTATCGAGACGGCTGCTGCCGCACCGGAGGAGGCGACCAAGGTGTCCATGTCGTTTGCGTGCGGATGACGAAAGAGTTTCTGGAATTCTCAAAAAAACGAGGGAATGACTTGAGTACACCGCGCCCGGAATATGGCTTTCCCGGTCTCCGTGCCGGAAATCATTGGTGCCTCTGCGCCACGCGGTGGCAGGAAGCTTACGAAGCAGGATATGCACCGGATGTGATTCTCGAGGCGACTCACGAGTCCGCGTTAGAATTTATCGATCTATCGAATTTGAAGCAGCATGCTTGTTAGCCTAGAAAGAGAAATAGAACCGGTAGAGTAGAGAGCAACGGGCGGCTTTCGCCAGTCCCGTTGCTCCCCCTCGTCAAACCGGACGTGCGGATTTCCCGCATCCGGCTTTCCTGCAAGCGTTCATCGTTGCCGACTCTGATTTCATCTAGCCGAAACAC
>JANORE010000389.1:0-5111 GCA_031415155.1 Akkermansiaceae bacterium
GTATTTCGGTGACGATGGAAGAACGCATCGTGGAAATCATCAGTGGACGACCAGAATCTCACCAAGTGAACTGGATGGGCTGGGTGCCCACTTGGAATCCGTTTGAGAACGATCCTCCATTGCCTTCTAACAATGCGAAAATCCAGCCCTATGGGTTGAATCGGCTGAACTGGATGCTGGATTGGCTCAAACTGCGTTCTCCGCTGATGGTGGATCCCAACTCGATCGCACTGCGCGGCTACAGCGCCGGGGCGGCAGGAGCGATGTTGTGGGGTCACACTTTCCCAGATCAATTTTCCCACATGTCCTTGTTCTCACCGCCGACGCATTGGATGCACATTTTCCCGGACCGTGAGGCGGCTTTCGGCACGGATGCACAGAATCTGCCTATCGAAGGACTCATCAATTCTTCGGGAAATCCGCTGCGGGTGTTAGACATCAAAAAAATTCCAGAGACGGTCCCGCTAGGCGTGCAACCACCGCCGACCAAGCTGCTCTTTGGCAAGCGTGATATCTGGTGGTGCAAGGACATTGAGGGAGATCTCCAGGCGGATCTGATGCAAGACGTCCTCGCGGCAGATACCGCTGACCATGCGCTGGGAGTGCAATTCTGGTGGGACCAGCGCCAGCATGAATCGGAGCAATGGACTCTCGCCAATGCTGGCCCGGTGCCTCCTGGCTGCCCAGCGTGGAGTGGGTCGGATTTTTGGATTCCTACCCTCAGTGGGCAGACGCGGCGTGATGATGTTTTCACTCACCACCGATTCAAAAATAACCGCTCTTACCCCGCCTTCCACCGGATGCAAGACCGAAGAGATTTGCACGGTGATCCTGGTAAGGTGGACTATGGCACTCCCCCAGTGCTCTATCAGAGCCTAAATGGCAGAGAAGATGATATCTATCCAGGCGTGAAAGATCCATGCACGCCGTGGCTGCCAGTGGTCACTGCCGACCGCCGGGGAACTTGGGGTGGCTACTTCGATTGGTTCACTCCAGCCAACACCATAGATTCCGATGCTCAGGTGGACACCGCTGGCGAGTGGGCCACTTCTGTGACTCTCGTGAAGGACTTGGACGCCGGAGGTCTGCCGATCCCCGATCTCGACGATGCGCCGATGGAATCTCTCATGGCCGATGTGGCGATCCGCCGGGCCCAACTTTTCCTCCCTGCCATTGGCACGAAGGTCACCTGGATGAATGTGGACCAGGACAGCAGCCGGGTCGTGCAAAGCGGCATCACCACGGTCCCTGGCGATGGTCTTGTTAGGATGCGCGATGTCGTCGTGCCCCGGATGCCCAAGAAGGCACGCCTCATCGCTGCCACGCAAATGGACTTCGGCGATGCCCCAGCCAGCTATCCCGTAACCCTAGCAGAAAATGGCGCCCGCCATGCCACGAATAGCTCTTTATTTCTCGGCACGGGCCGCACCTTGGAAACCGAAGGAATCCATCATCCAAACGCTACACGTGCGGCTGAGGGCGACAATGGAGTGACTGGCCCGGGCACCTATGAGGCAGGTACCGTCGTCAGCATCAACATCACCGTCAGCGAAACTTGTCGGCTCGATGCATGGGTGGACTGGACGCGCAATGGCCAGTGGTCTGGCTCCGCCCTAGACGCCGCAGATCCTATCGCGACATCACTCACATTGAATGCCGGAGCCAATACCCTGAACATTTTCGTCCCGCTGAATGCGGTGCCCGGTCTCTCCTTCGCACGCTTCCGCGTCAGTGCTGGAGGTGCTCTGGAACCCCACGGCCCTGCTCCCGAGGGAGAGGTGGAAGATTACCCTCTCATGATTACCACTGCCGCCAGCGGATCTCTAAACGCTACGCTAACGACCGTGAATGGTCGCGCTAGGCTAAACTGGACGGGCAATAGCTTCTGGTCTTGGCAAATGGAACACAGCGAAGATCTCGTGCAATGGGAGCCAGTCGGCATTCCCGCCCAAGAAATGAGCGGAGCCATGTTCACCACCATCCCAGATTCTCTGACTCTCTCCCCCAAGCACTTCTTCCGCATCAGGCGCTCACCACTCGTTAATAATCCCATCGTTGCCGCGCCCGGCCCGCAGCTTAACCTCAGCATTGTCCAACAAAATGGCAGCCGCGTGATCAATGAATCGACAGGCACCCGCGTCAGTTCATCCATCGCCAGAAACTACCATCTCTACGTGCCGGACCATTGGAACCCTAACCGCACCTGGCCAGTCATCTTCATGCTTCACGGCAGCGGCATGAGCGGAGCTTCCTTTGCGAATACCCAGTCCGAGCTGCGACAAATCGCCAATGACCGTGGATACATCACCGTTTTTCCCGACAGCACAGGATCCGAGTTTTCCAGTCGCTGGTTCTCCTATCCAGACCCCACCAACATCGACCCCACCAATCAGCAACCCTACATCGATGACCGGGCATTCATCCTAAATCTCCTCGATCAGCTCATGGCAAACAGCGGCCTGCGCGTGGACATCGGGCGGCTCTACTGCGGTGGTTTTTCCAACGGTGGATCCATGACTCACTTGCTGGCTTCCGATGTTCGCAGTATATGGAGTGCCTTTGCAATCATGGAAGGAGGAGCCTCCGTTGTCAGCGATTACGAGCCGAGAATGTTCTTCGATTTCCACGGGCGCTTCACGGGGCCCACCATCCCGGATTTCCCGATTCTCAATGCCCGCCCCTGCATCCTGATGAACATGGTCACTAGCAAACCCTTTTCCTACGAAGGCCAGCCCATGGAGGATGAAAATGGAAATCCTCTCGATCCAGACGGCGACGGAGACTTCGACACCGTCCCCTCTGCCCAAGAAAATCTGCAATGCTGGCTCACAGGAAATGCCCTCCCAACTCTGCCCACCACCCAGACACGCTACGCCTTCGTCAATGACCCAGCCTGGACCCCTACCAGCACCGACCTTACTCTCATTCCGAGTTACAGGAACCACCTCGCTCGGCCAGATACCTGGTGGGACGCTACCAGAAAAGCAGAGTATGCGAATGCCTACTCAGATCTGCCCAACCCAGAAATCCCCAATTCCCTCCGCACTCCCGCCCAAGAACTCCCTCCCTCTTGGTTTCAAAATCCTGCGAACTGGCAAGCCCTCACCAGCTACCCGCATCTCACCTTCTCCCAAGATCATATGACCTACACCGTCGCCGGCACTTGGAGTGAGGCCGTCTGGCCCACTCCCGCTGGCTTAACAGATCGCGAAGTCCGTTTCATCACCCTCAGCGAGGGTGGCCACAGCTGGCCCGGCGCCAATGACCGCGTCGGTTGGAATGGCCAGCAGCGCGTGATCGATTTCTTTGATGCTCACTAAAGCCCTGGGGTAAATGAGCCAGACTCGAATGACGCTTACCCATACTGCCGCGCTTCATGTTTTATGGAAAACGTCGGGCTTGATTGCCCCATCGGGGCAATACGTTGAGCGACAGCATCATTCCCACAAATTTTCATGCGCGGCAGTATCGACACCTGCTTTTATCGGGGAAAACGACACAAGCAGGAAACTTGATTACAAAATTCGTTCTCTTATAAGATGACGTTCATGAGTTCTTCCTCGGAAATTTGCTGCACAAGCTGTGGAGCAATCGGTCTGTCCGCAGGCCGGGATGGGCTATGCCCGAGATGTCTACTGGCGGCGGCGTTGGATTGGGATTTGCTAGAGGACGAGACTTCCGAGGACGTTCATCCTAACGAGTGCGATGGCTATGTGCTGGGGGAAATGCTGGGGCGCGGTGGCAATGGAGTGGTTTATCTGGCGCATCGATCAGGCTCAGAGGCCCAGTTTGCTCTGAAAATGCTAGCTTCGGCGCATTTGGCCAGCCCGGATGAGCTTCGCCGATTTCGTTTAGAGGCCGAAGCGATTTCCGGGGTCTCACACCCGAATATCATTCGCCTCGTGGCAGTGGGAGAGGCAAATGGATTTCCGTATTTCGTGATGGATTATATTTCCGGAGGAAATTTAGCGGATCGCTTATCACGAGACTCTCCGGAGAAATCCACAGCACCGGAAAAAGTCAGCCTCGTGGAAAAAATCGCTCGGGCAGTTCACTTTGCCCATGAACGCGGGGTTTTGCACCGAGATCTGAAGCCAGCGAATATCCTGATTTCCGCTTCGGGCGAGCCTCTGGTCAGCGACTTCGGCCTAGCCCGGCTGATCCATGCGCCGTCTGGCATGACGATGACGGGAGCGGCTCTGGGTACGCCGTCTTACATGTCGCCAGAGCAAGCGGCAGGCGGGGCGATTACCACATCGACGGATGTTTTTAGTTTAGGTGCGATTTTGTTCCACCTGCTAGTAGGTCGCACGCCCTTTCAAGGGGCGACACCGCTGGAAATCCTCCAGCAAGTCATTTCCCGTGATGTCCCAGATCCGCGGAATTTCGCCAAATGGCTGGACCGCGACCTGGCGACGATTTGCCTAAAATCGCTGCACCGCGACCCAGCCCGCCGTTATGCTTCCGCCGCTGTTTTCGCCGAGGATCTGGAGCGTTGGCAACGCGGCGAAGCGGTGCTGGCTCGCCCGGTTTCTCGGCCAGAAAAAATCCTGAAATGGAGTCGTCGTCATCCGATTGCTGCGACTTTCGGCCTGACGGGAGGTGTCGCAGTGCTAGCCTTGGCCGCGCTTTTTATCGGCGGTTCGATCTTGGTGCGTGAGCAACGAAATTTCGCCCAACAGCAAGAAAAGCTGGCCAAGAAAAACGCCGAAATGGCCGGACAGCAAGAAGCTCTGGCCCGCCTAACCCGCGATGAATCACAGCGAAATTCCTACGCCGCAGATATGTATTTGGCCAATCGCGTCTTGGCCGATGGTCATCTGGGCCAGGCGAGGAAAATGTTAGATCGGCATCGTCAGGCTGCTGGCGCTGTGGATCTTCGCGGCTTTGAGTGGTATGCGCTGGAGCGACTTTGCCGGGGCGACGAGATCCGCCGCTGGCAAGATCACACCGCCGCCGTGATGGCGGTAGCCTTTGACCCGAGCGGAAAAATCCTCGCCTCTGCGGGCCGCGATGGTCGCGTGATTTTCCACTCCATTTCCGATGGCCAGACGATTCTCCAACTGCCCAAGGCCGATGCTCCGACTGGCATGGGCGAAATCCCGCTGATG
>JANORE010000390.1:0-2236 GCA_031415155.1 Akkermansiaceae bacterium
ACGAGAACCGTGCTCGCGTCACGCAGACCGAAGTTGAGTCTCACTTTGACATTCTTGCCATTGACCGATTGGACGTTTTGATGAAGCGCATCTCCCTCAAATAATTCCGCAGTGAATGGCTCTGAAAAATGAGCATGAAAATGAATCCTCCGATTTGGTGCCCAGCCACGGACATGTCGCCATCCCGTAATTTCACGGTCGTTGATGATTTGAACTTCTGCTTCGAGAGTCTGGCGATTCTGGATACTATGCTTTAAATCGATGATCAGGCCCGTCTTGTCCGCCTTGGGAAAGGTATAGCGATGCACTCCCACCCGCTGCGTCGCCGTCAGCTCCGCCTTGATTTGGTAGCGGTCCAACAGCACCCGATAGTAGCCAGGCGTCGCAAACTGGTTTTTCTTATCAAAAGCAGAACGATACGCATAGTCCGGCTTGTCTGAAGTTCCTGATCCGATGCCAACGTCACCGGTGAAGGGCATCATCAAGATGTCACCGTAATCACCGATGCCTGTGCCGCTGAGGTGAGTGTGACTGAATCCCCAGATTTCCGTGTCCGTGTCGTAGTAACCACCGCAAGCATCCCAACCGGAAGTCCGAGTGTCCGGGCTGAGCTGGACCATCCCAAACGGCATCGTCGCACCGGGGAAAGTATGCCCGTGAAAACCCGTGCCGATGAACGGGTCCACTTGTTTTAAGATTTCGTTAGGTGGGCTTTCTGCACCTGCGTTGGGCATACAAGCACCCATCAGGAAGATAGAGAGTATCAAATTTCGTGGATCCATGATTTTAAGTAAAGTGGTGTGTTCGTTGATTAATTTCTTGGGTAAGCAGGCAGCTTATCCAAACGAGCCTGAAGCTCCGCAACGACTGACGCATTTGCCTTGGCGACATTTTCGTTTTCCTCAGAGTCTTTGTCGTGATCGTAAAGTTCAGCTTCACCGTCACTCCACTGCGTGAAACGCCAGCGGGCGGTGCGGACGCTGCGGCCATGATGTTTCGCTCGGGTGACGAGCGTGAAAGCGGCGTCCTTGATGCTTGAAGAAGGCTCTACCAGCACGGGTTTCAGACTTTTTCCTGGACTTGCGTGGGGAATCTTCAGTCCGGAGAAATCGGCAAGGGTCGGGTAGAGATCGATGAATTCGACCAAGGACTGGGTCACCTGGCCACCTTTTATCCCAGGCGCGGCGACGACAAGGGGTGCGCGGCAGCAACGCTCGAAGAGTGTGTCTTTGTTGAACCAATCCCGCTCTCCCGTGTGGTAGCCATGGTCACCGACAAAGATCACAATCGTCTTGTCCCAGAGTTTATTTTGATCGAGCGCATTGAGCACTCGCCCGAGTTGTGCGTCCATGAAGCTGGTGCCAGCGCAGTAGGCACGAAATAACTCACTCCATTCTTGATCGCCAAACTTACCAAAAGCCGTGGCGTAGCCGCCAAAACCAACGGCCTGCGGCGGTGCTGCCGTGAGATTCGCCGGATCGCGCCAGTGTTTAAGAGTTTCTGGTGGATAGAGATCGAAGTATTTCTTCGGAGCAATGAACGGATCATGTGGTTTCATGAAGCCGCAGCCGATGAACCATGGCTTGTCGCCGAGCTTTTCAATCATCGCCACGGTTGCTGAGGCGATTTGGCCGTCAGGCTGTTCGTCGTCGTCGCCGTCCGCAATTCCCCATGTACACCACTCGAGCGCACCCTCGGTGACGTTGCGGTTCGCAAGCATTTTCCCACCCTTTTTTGTCGCATTGAAATCGCTTGCGGTGTGCCAGGAACGACCTTCATCTGCCCAAACCGCCTTTTTTTCGAGATCCTTGCCTGCACCGAGATGATAGATTTTACCAAACGCGTGTGACTGCCACCCCGCGTCTTTGAAAAGCTGCGGCATGGTCACGACGTCAGGCATTTTCTCACGCAAGTGGGTCGAGTTGTCCACGATGCCAGTTTGCTCAGAACGCAGGCCCGTCATCATGGATGACCGGCTGGGATTGCAGACCGGGTATTGCACAAAAGCTCTTTCGAAAGTGGTACCTCGTGCCCGCAGACGGTCGAGATTTGGCATCTTGACGATTTCCCGCGTATAGGCTCCGCCGAAGTCGCGAAGGTCATCCGCCATGATAAGCAAAACATTCGGTCGCTCCACCGCGAGAGCACTGCCACAAAGAACGCTCACAAGAAGCGCGTAACAAAAAATTTTCATTCGCAAAGAATCTATTGTCATCATTGGATTGTAACTAGTCCC
>JANORE010000391.1:0-2058 GCA_031415155.1 Akkermansiaceae bacterium
GCCTACCTCGCGCTGAACGCGCGCATCCTTTACTGGACGCTGCTCGCGCCGTTCCGGGGCCAGCGGTGGAGCGTCGCGCAGGTCTTCCGGCAGATGGTGCTTATCGGTGTGCAGGCGCTGCCGATGGCCTGCCTCACCTCCTTCAGCATCGGCCTCACCCTCGCGATGCAATCCGCCGGTGAGCTGAAAAAACTCGGCGGCCTCAGCTACGTCCCCGGCCTCGTCTCCGTCTCGCTGTTACGCGAACTCGGCCCGCTCCTCATCGGCGTCATCGTCATCGGGCGCAGCGGATCGGCGGTCACGGCGGAGCTTGGCACCATGAAGGTTTCCGAGGAAATCGAGGCACTCGAAGTTATGGCGATCAACCCGATTCGCTTCCTCATCGTCCCACGATTTCTCGCGATGCTCATCATGCTGCCCACGCTCACCGTCTTTGGAAATTGCGTGGGCATGGTCGGCGGCTGGTCCATCTGCCACTACGCGCTCGATTTTCCCACCGCCGCCTACATCCTGCGTTCGCTCGAGTTCGCCGATGCATTCGATCTGCACTCCGGCATCATCAAGAGCGTCGTCTTCGCCTGGCTCATCATCACCATCGCGTGCCACATGGGCCTCAGCGTGGAAGGAGGCGCGGAAGGCGTCGGGCACGCGACCACGAGTTCGGTCGTGTGGTCACTGCTGATGATGCTGATCGCGAACGCCACGCTCACGGGGCTGTTCTTTTTTGCGGGGTAAGGCGCGGGGCTAACTACCCAAGCTCAGCCTAGGGTCAGCCATTGTTTCATTGGATGACAACAAAGTCCGTGATTCTTGCGCTTACTGACTCCGATTGAGAGTGGATGAAGCCCATGTTGAACTTCTTAAACTCTTTGGTCTGCCGAGCTTTGATGATCTCGTAAATGGTTCGCGTGTTTCGGTCGATCTGTGTGCCGCTCTTTCCGACTTGGACAGTGCGAATCTCGATATCTTTGATGTCGTGGTCCGACCGGTTCGTAATCGTGAAGTCTGCCTCCATGACATTGCCGAATCCACTTTTCTGCCATTCCCAATCGAGTTTGATTTGGTTACGGATTGCCTCCTTTAGTTCGCGCGGACTAAGTGGGCGAGGTGAACCGCTCGATACCGATTGAGAAGCGGACGTGGAGGTAGAACTAGGCAAAATGGTTGATCCAAAAAACGCCAGTCCGACTGGAATCAGAATCAGAGCCAGAAGCATTGTGAGACAACTGGTCTTGTGCTTTAGCGTCACGCCACACTTGGGACATGTGCCGGCCTTGGAACTCACATCGGAGCCGCACTCTTTGCATTTGATCAGGGCCATAGTTGGACAATCGCTATTAGGCTAATTATCAGGGTATTCTCCAAGAATGGACGAATATCTGCCTGCGGGATGCAAGGAGGAACATTGGTAAAGGAGCCGGGTGGAGGGAGTGTAGGCGGGGTTCCCCGGCGGGATAGGGGAAATGTCCCGGCAAAATTGGCATGTCCCGGCAGGACATGGGCCGGGTGCCGTCAGGTGTTGTGGAAGTCGGGGATGGTGTTGGAGATGCGGATGAGTTCGGAATTGCGCGGGGCCCCTTTCATAAAGACGCCGTAGTTGGTGTTCGCGGTGAGGCCGGTCGGCCAGAAGAACTCGATTTGCCTTTCGGTGTGACTGTTGATTTTGTTGGCGGCCACTTTGGTGATGGTGCTGTTTTTTTTACGGAGTAAAAGCCGCAGTGGCCATGCGATCGAGCCCGCGCTCGAAACTTACGAGCCGGCGCAGCAGCGCATTGTAGCGACCGTGCGCATCGTCGCCGTGGGTTTTGGCGAGTTGGCGGTAGAGACGGATTTCCGCATCGACCGGCTGCGGTGGAAAGGGTGCCGTGAGCAGCCCATGCGCGTGCAGGCGCGGCCCGGCGATTTCGACGAGCAGCGCCTCCACGCTGTCCACGCCCGCCGCGGCATCGCGCAAACCCTGGCCGACGATTTCCCAACCGGGCAAATGTTCGAAGGAAGCGCTCATTGTTCGCAAACTTTCAGCAGCCGGCGACGAAACGCGGCCGGGTCCACGGCCGG
>JANORE010000392.1:0-1580 GCA_031415155.1 Akkermansiaceae bacterium
CGGGGCGAAAGCCCCGTTCCTACCTCTATTCGCATTTTGCCCTGTTAGGGCAATCCAGCCCGACGTTTTCCACAAAATATGAAGCGCGGCAGATGCCAAAGACCTCACGGTTGGCGCGAGGCTCATTGGGCGCGCCGCTGCGTGGCATCTCAAGGACCGGGATGCGGATCATCGGCTGGAATCCGTTCCCCCACTCACAACGGCTCAAGCTCGTCGCCCTGCTTCGCCATGCCTTCGCGCAAGTCCCCGATCTCCGTCGATTTCACCGAATCTCGACTTCATTGCCAACGCGGGTGAGTAGATGAATTTCTTCCACGTCTTCTGGCCTGAGGAGGATGCCACGCGTGGTCCCATCTGGCTTCTCGGCAGAACTACGAATCTGGAGTGCAGGTTTGACCAGCTGAATCATTTTGTCCGCCACCCGATATTCCTTGGTCTGCGGAGAAATGCGACGGCCTGCGGACTCGGCAGACTTTGAACCGATCGTCGTGAATCCAGCGGTGAGTTTCCCCGTGACTCCGAGGTGTAGGATCGGATATTCGGCAATGAATTTCTCCCCACTCCAGATCGAAATCACTTTGCGGAGTGGCTCGATGAGTAGGCGAAATTCTAGTGGCATCACGATGAATTCATCGCCGGGCTGGATGCCCTTTAGCTCGGTCATTCCGTTGAGGTGCATCATGAGATCTAGGCTTGTCTGATGCTCGGAGGCGATGCCATTCGGAGAGTTTCCGCGTTTCACGACGTGGATTTTTTTCCCCTCCATGTGGGCGGAAGAAAGAATTTCATCCAAATTCATTTCACCGACGACTCGCCGTGCCGTGACCGCCGACGGGGAGGAGGGAAAAACCTCGACGATGGATTCGAGCTTCTCTCGTGCCTCCGCCATTTTTCCGAGCGCGAGTAATTCGTGAGCTTTTTGAAATACCTTTTCGCCCGGATCAATGTCGGGCAACTCCACAGAGTCTAGCATTTTCACCAACTCTTCGTCTGGTTTCTGATGGCTTGTGTTGGCGACTGTCTTCGGGACGATTTTTTCAAAGACGCCACCTAACGGAGAAACCAGCAAATGATAACCCAGCATCCCAGTAAAGAACATCACCGCGAAAACGCCCAGAGCAGCGAGGAGTTTAAAAACCGTCCAAAGGCGCATACTTCGATGTCGTGATGCTCAAATGAGTCCGCGCCGCTTGAAGTCGAACGCATTGATCTCATGGGAACGCATGATCATTTCAAAAGAGAACTTGAGAATGGAAATCTCCCATGCGTCATCGACGCCCTCAATGATCGCGAGTGCCGGATTTCCACTGCGACGGATGTCTTCTAACACTTTCTCACGCACCGTGTCCATGCTGTCATGGACAATCTCCTCGTGGACTTGGCCGCGTTTGAATTGGAAGCCGTATTGAAGAAAGGCGAGGTCTTTGCCCTCGGACTTGAGTTGATCGACCAGCTTATCGAAGCGTGCTCTGGCAGACGGATCGAATCCCTCTAACTCCACTTCTTGGTAAGCAGAAGGGCGGAGAATACGTGGCCGCATCGCCTCGACGGAACCGGTGCGACTACGAACTTCACCGACG
>JANORE010000393.1:0-2952 GCA_031415155.1 Akkermansiaceae bacterium
ACGGAAATCGTGACCGTGGCGCTGCGGCGCGCGGACCTTTCGGGGAAACGCGATCCGTTTGCGAACATCCTCGATTTCATCGACCCGAAAATATATCTGCTGCTGCCGAATACCAGCGGCGCGATGAATGCGGAGGAAGCCGTGCGGCTCGCGCGGCTCGCGCGGGCGGCGGGAATTTCAGATTGGGTGAAACTCGAAATTCATCCCGATCCGACTTATTTGCTTCCCGATCCCATCGAGACACTGAAGGCCGCAGAAATCCTCGTTAAAGAAGGATTCACCGTTCTGCCATACATCAATGCAGATCCGGTTCTGGCCAAGCGTTTACAAGAAGTTGGGACGGCCACCGTCATGCCACTTGGCGCGCCGATTGGCTCGAATCGTGGTATTTCCACCCGCGACCAAATCCGCATCATCATCGAGCAAGCGATCGTCCCCGTCATCATTGATGCTGGACTGGGTGCGCCGAGTCACGCCGCCGAAGCCATGGAACTCGGAGCAGACGCCGTCCTGATCAACACCGCCATCGCCATCGCCAGCGATCCTGTGAGAATGGGAATTGCCTTTAAAATGGCGGTCGAAGCAGGCCGTGAAGCCTACGAACTCGGTCTTCCAGAGCCGCTCGACCACGCCAGCGCGACGAGTCCGCTGACGGGTTTCTTGGGATGACCGGAGCAGTCATAGGTTTGAAATCCAGTGGCTGGTCTGCGAATGGGGCTTCGAAATCGGGACGCGGGAATTTACTCAAGCTTTCTTAAATACTTGGATCGATACGATTGAAGGAATTATCCGGGCAAACAGCGAACTCAGCCGGTTTTCATACTACTCAAAAAATCTAGGAATCTGTATGGACGATCGAAAGTGGTTTGGGCAAGCCTCCTAAATCAATTTCCCCAGCCACAGTGCCTTCATCGCCTCCGCTCTGCACAGCGCGTTTTCTGGGGTGGTGGCTAGGAAATTGGCGTGGCCCATTTTCCGGCGACCGATGGCGCGGCGCTTGCCGTAAAGATGCAGACTTGCTTCGCGATCTTGGAACAAAGGCAACCAATTGGGCGGCGTCGTTTCGTTCTGCCAGAAGTCGCCCAATAAATTCAACATCACCGCCGGAGACAGCAGGCGTGTGGAGCCTAGTGGCAGGCCGATGACGGCGCGGAGCTGCTGCTCAAATTGCGAAGTCGCGCAGGCATCTAGCGTGTGATGGCCCGAGTTGTGGGGGCGTGGCGCGATCTCGTTCACTAACAGTTCACCATCCTTTTTTAGGAAAAATTCGACGCCGAAAATACCGCGATAGTCCAGTGCCTCGGCGATGCGGCGGGCGATGGCGGATGCTTCCAGCGCGACGGCGGGTGAGACGCGGGCGGGGATGATCGAGACATCCAAGATATGATGGCGATGACGATTTTCCGCAGGATCGTAGGTGACGGTGATCCCATCAGCACCGCGAGCAGCCATCACAGAAAGCTCTTTTTCAAAAGGAACCCACGCCTCTAAGACTCCGCGCGGGGCATCGAATGCGGTCCAGATTTTTTCGGGATTCTCGGTGCCTTCGAGTTTGATCTGGCCTTTTCCATCGTAGCCGAAATCCGCAGTCTTGAGGACGCCCGGGCCTCCGAGTTTTTTCATTGCCGCCGCAAGATCTACTGCATTGGAAATGACGGCAAACCAGGTGTGCGGGATGCCGTTTTCACGAAGGAAATTTTTCTCGCGCTCACGGTTTTGGCAAATCGTGATTGCGTGGGGCGACGGGTAAAGCGGCGCACAAGCGGCGACGGCTTCCAACGTCTCGCGCGGAATATTTTCAAACTCCACCGTGGCGACGGTGATACGGCTGCAAAAGTCTTTGAGCGCAGACGCATCATCGAAGGGCAAATCAATCACTTCGTCCGCCACTTCCACCGCCGGAGCCTCCAGACCACCTGTCCAGATGACCGTACGGATGCCCATCCGGCGGGCGGCGAGGGCGATCATCCGGCCAAGCTGGCCACCACCAATGACGCCGACGATGCAGTGCGGCGCGTGAAGAAGAATCGAGGAAGCAGGCATGAAATCAGGCAATCGGGTCGAGTGGTGGCAGTGCCGCCGCCTTCACGGTAGCGGTTTGGTTTTTACGGAAATCGGCAAGTTTATCGGCGAGATCGGTGTCGTGATTGGCCAGCATCGCCACGGCGAAAAGTGCCGCATTGATCGCGCCCGCTTTGCCGATCGCGAAGGTGGCCGTCGGGATTCCAGCAGGCATTTGCACGATGGAGAGCAGCGAGTCTACGCCTTGCAGTGCCTTGGATTCCACGGGCACGCCCAGCACTGGTAGGTCGGTGATGGCGGCGGTCATTCCTGGTAAATGAGCGGCTCCACCGGCTCCGGCGATGATGCATTTTAGCCCGCGGCCACGAGCGGCGGATGCGTAGGATACGAGCTTATCCGGCGTGCGGTGCGCGCTGACGACCTCCGCTTCCCAAGCGATTCCGAAGTCGCGCAAGGTTCGTGCGGCGTGCTCCATCGTCGGCCAATCTGACGTGCTTCCCATGATAATTCCGATAGTCGGAGATGTGTTCATGGCGGCAGCGTGCCGGACGGGTTGCGAGGCGTCAATACGCGCATCGAAAATGCCTGTCCACCGGGGCGGAGATATTGCTAAATACCACCATGAAATGGATTTCAGTGATCTGCTTTTCCGGCATTGCCTCGCTTGCGTCCTGTCAGGAAAAGAAAACGTCTAAATTACCCATGGACTCCGCCACCCATCCCCGCGCCGCCGCTGCGGCGGCCCACGTCCGGCCAGTATTAGAGCGTGATCTCGCCGCAGCCGGGCTGAAATTTGGTGCTCCCATTTTCATCCGTGCCTTCAAGGAAGAGCGGCAGCTAGAATTGTGGCTTCAAAACTCGACCACTCAGAAATTCCAACTCTTTAGGACGTATCGCATCGCCGCAGCCTCGGGAAATCTCGGCCCGAAG
>JANORE010000394.1:0-9265 GCA_031415155.1 Akkermansiaceae bacterium
ATCGAACATCGAAGGGAAGACATGAAGAGAAGACGAAGAGGTGAACGGCTGGATTTTCGCCGGATCTATTTGAGAATCTCTAATCGCATATCTTCGGAATTGGCGCGGAGCTCGGGTGCATACATAGCTGCTGCCGTGGCAGGTAGCGCTTTATAAATTCCGGGAGCCTCGGCGCGGAGTTGGTAGCGGAGCGTGTGAGTGCCGCGTGGTAAAGCTCGGATGAAAAAGTCCACGCTTTGATCACGCGGTTCCATGTAGGCGCTGAATCGGCCACCACCGACGTAGCCGCTGAGCGCATCAAGGGCTTCGAAGCCCGCCGCTTTCGTATCGGAAAAAAGCAGGTACTCGTAGTCGTTTTTACTTTCGAGGACGAGTTCTACCTCAATGCGGTCGCCGGAAGCAAGCTTGGCACCATCGGTGAGCGGTTCGCGTTTGAAGCGTTCTTCTTGTTGTTTCACGACCAAGCCTGTGGAGTTCGGAACTTGGTTTTCTTTTTCTAAAGCGATGAGTTTGGAAATATTCCGAGTCACTTTCACTTCCAGCCCGGCGGCGCGGAGTTTATCTTCGAGCGTGAAGACTTCCAGATAAGCATTCGCATACAGAGTGCCCTTGCCCGCTCGCTTGAGCTCGATGTCGTGCTTACCGGTGGTCACTTCCTCGCCCGTCAGAGAAATGGTGCCGTCGAACGTGAACAGATTTTCACGGGTGATTGAAATTTTCCGCAGGGATTTCCCATCCAGCGAGACCTCCACTTCCATCTCGGGTGCGTCTTCGCCACTAGCTTTGAAATAGCTGGCGATGGCCTCGATGGCGAATGCGGTGTCGCGAGTGGACTCCCAATACGTGGCATTCTTGCGGTTGTTCACGAGGTATTTCACCAGACCGCGAGTGTCGGCATCTTGCGGCTTCACGGCAGCGAGTAGCTTGAGATACCACGCGTGCGCTTCCACCTCGCTGCCATACCAACTCCACCAATAGTTGTTATTTTGTAAATCGAGATACGTCGTCTGATTTTCTGCGTCGCGTTTAATAAACTGGGAAATCATCTTCATCACTTCATCGCGCCGTGTCCCATCCTTCTTGCGATGTAGCTCCAAACCTAACAGGCTCTTGGCATAAATCGGTAAGTCGATGCGATCTCGGTAGAGGAAATCTAACATGTTCGGTGCGTCGCGCTTCGCCTCGCCCAGAACGAGACGAATGAACGCATCCACCGCATCGGATCTAGATTTCTCGTATCGGCCCGACTCCTTCAGCTTCTTGCCCGCTTTACGCAGAGCCTCGCGCTCGACATGAAATTGTAACGCCGCGACTTCTTTCCGCTCGTGAGAAACGAGCCAGCCGATACCAGAATTCAGGACACCATCTGGAATCTTCGCGCCATTTTCCTTTGCGACTAACAGCCCGTGAACGACGACGGCGGTCGTGTGCGGATAGGAAGATTCACCGTAGCCGGAAAACCAACCCCAGCCGCCGTCGGAGTTTTGCATGGCCGTTAGTTTCTCGATTCCCTTCGCGACCATTTTTTCCATTTCGAGTTCATCGAAGACGGGATTTGTTTGCCATTGCTTCCACTGCGCGGCTCGCACGGCGGAGTTCCCCAGCTCTTGCGGATTCAAATTAGTGCGCTTGGCCTTCACCTCGGCGAGATTGATTTTTAAATCCCTCAGCATCTTCTGCGCGATGACGGCGGGGACAAAACGGTTCAACGTCTGCTCGGTGCAACCGTGGGGATAATCTGCGAGATACGGAATCGCATCGACGATCGCACCGGCAATGGTCGGCGAAAATCGCACCGTCAGCTTCGACTGATCTGGCCGACGCTGCTCTGGAACTTCGATCTGGATTTTCGAGGAATCCGCATCTGGCGCGACGACTCGGCTCCATGCATCTTGCCGCGACATCCCGTGAACTCGGATCGGCAACTTGCGCTCGACGGCATCGCCATCATCGCCGGAATCCGCTTTCATGCGGATGGTCGCCTCGCCTTCCTTCATCGCTTTCACCCGCCAATCGACACGAGCTTCCGAGCGGGCGGCGATCTCGACCGTCTGTGGCGCGGTGTCGATGGCTTGGAGATTCGAGCCGTCGAGCACGAGCGAGACCTTCACCGTTTTCGGCGAATCATGATCATTCTGGACCACCGCGCTGAAGACGGATTCATCCCGCTCGACCAAGAATCGTGGAGCTTGCAAACGGACTAACAATTCCTTGGAAGTGATGATTTCCGTCGTTCCCTCGCCCACTTGTGTGCCTTTTCCTAAAACCCAGACGCGGGCTTTCCAGGTGGTGAGATTGTCAGGAAACTCGAGTGGGATTTCCACGTTGCCTTCGGCATCCGTTTCGACCGAGCCAGACCATTTCAAGAGATCCGCGAAGTCTTTGCGAACGAGGATCGGGCTAGCCGTGGCGGCCTCGCTATCTTTTGGCTCCGCTTGCATGGGTGCCATCGCCGCAGGTGCCGGTGCCGATTCACGCATCGAACCGCTTAAATCGGCGATACCCTCTCCCTTCATCATACTATTTCTTGAAGAGCCTACGCCTCCGCCCCACCCACGCCTCATTCCACCAAATGGCATCTCAGGATCAAACGACCCGAACCATTGCATTCCTAATGCATTGCGACGTATCAAATTCCCCGCCGAGCTTGGAAGCGAACCATCCATCATCGGTGGACGATAACGATTTTTCCAGCTCCAGAAATTTTCATGAATCGCGCTGATATTCGAGCCACCCGTGATCGCTTCTAACGACTTATCATAAATGGATAGAACGGCGGTGCCTTGGATCGGCTTGCCTTGGGCATCGCGCAGGGTGACTTTGAGCGCGGACTTTTCACGAGGTTTCACGCGGGCTTTGGCCGGCTCTAACGAAACTTCGATCAGCTTGCTCACCGGCGGCAGCAGGATCTGACGCATGGCCGAGTGAATCTTCGCATCATGGACGGTGATGCCCTCGATAAACATATTTGGCATATCTCGGGCATCGAGCGGCACTTCTACTTCGAGGCTCTTGCCATCCAGTTTCACGCGGCGTGCTTCACGACCGGATGAACCGGCGATGTGGAGGAATAGCCAGACGCTGGCGTTTTCATGGTCGCTGTTGACGCGGAGTTTTAGCTTTTCGCCGGGCGCGTAAGTCTGCTTATCCGCGACGAGTTCTAACGGACCGAACTTCCAATCCTTGGCATCGCCGTCGCCATGCACATTGAGAATCGTCGCGCCTTCCGTGGCTTCTCCACCATTCCATGCGAGACTCGCGGCCAGCCGATATTGCCCAGTCACTGGCGCGGGGAAACGCTGGCGAATCTCGCCCGCCGCGTCGGTCACGATTTCAAATGACTGGACTTCCTTCTCATCGACGCGGCCATTTTCACCCGCCGTGAGTTTGAAAAGGGTCAGCGTTCCCTTCGCTCCGACGACTGGCTTTCCGGCAAGCGTCGCAGCGGAAATGTGAGCCACTGTCTCTTGCCCAGCACGCGCGTAACCACGATCCGTCCAGACGACGACTTCGAAGGATTTTCGCGCAGCGATCACCGATCCCGTGCCACGTTCCTCACGGCGTGACGCATCCACGACGCGTGCCTCGATGGAATATTTCGCATCGAGATCGCCGTGGATGGCTTTGGCCGCTGCCGTGTCGATCTCGATCTTCGCGGTGCCGTCAGGGCCGATGGGTAAATTCCTCTTCAACACGAGCTCATCTGGCGTCCAGCGGTTGCCCTGCCACCACGGTGGATTCGGCGGGATGCAGCCCCAGCGTCTCCAGCTCGGATGCCACGACGCCTCACTGGAAATCCACCACGAGCCGGGGCCATAAAGCCAATCCCAGCGGCCACGAGGGAACCAGCGCTCGCTGATGGAGCTGCGTTTTACGATCACTTCCACATTCGCATTTCTGACTGGAGAACCATGGAAATAATTGGCCTTCACGGTAGCCGTAAATTTTTCACCCAGCTTCACTGGCTCGTCAGGAGCTTCTACTTTCACCTCGTATTCCGGCTTGCGATATTCTTCCACCCGCAGGTTCACCGAGGCGGCGATCTTATTTCCGATTCTAAAATCAGCCCGCCAGTTTCCCAATACGGCGTCCTTCGGGATGATGATTTTGCTTTCCACGGCACCGAGCGCGTCGGTCTTGAGATTTTGAAGTTTCATCGCTTCCTCACCGCGACCATTGAACAAGGTGAGCGTGCCCGTTCTGGAGGCATATTTCGATTCATCGGGCTGGAAGTAGCCGATGTTGCGCAGATAGAACTTCAAGTGAGCCGTGTCGCCCGGTTTGTAAAGTGGCCGATCCGAGATGCCGTAGCTCATGTCGCGATCCGCGTTTTGGAGTTCCGGCTCTCGAACATGCAAACTGTCAAAACCGACAAATGCAGGCGCGCGACCTTTTTTACGAGCGACTGTCAGCCACTGGAAATCATCATTCCATTCGCCGGGTTTCAGCCGCGTTTTTCCGTCCGCATCCGTGCCACGAGTGAAGCCATTCGTGCGAATTTCATAACGTGCCGAGTTGACATTTTTTTGTTCGAGAGAAATCGCCCGGTAGCCGAAGAACTCGACTTCGGCTTCGGCGATCGGAGCGCCCGTTTTTGCGTCAGCCACCCACCATTGTTTCTCTCCGCCGACATCGCGTTGCAGAAGAACCGAGTCCACGATCCAGACGAGGGTTTTGAATGAATTTCCACCTTCGACCTCGGCACTGATCCACCAAGCACCGGCTTGGTCTAGGGGAACCTCGATGGGGGCCTGAGTGTCGCGATGCTTCTCCTTCGGGCTGAGCTTTATCTCCCAAGTCGCCACCGATTTTCCGATGTATTTTGCCGCCTGTTGTTCAATGAGACGCTGGGCGATTTGAGTCGGCTCGATGCGTGACGAGTCGATTTCCTTGGGATTGCTTTTCAGATAGGCGACCGCGTCACTGAGCACCGCCTCCATATTGACCGGAGCAGCCGTGAGCTTGATCTGAGAAGCATTGCGGAAAACGAGCGGCAAGCGCGGACGCGTGCCTGCCGGGACGGTTTCGGCCTGCTCAAAGCGGCCCCAATTTCCCGTGATTTGTTTGAGCAATTTCTTACGTGAGTCTTCCGTTCCTGGACCGTGCTTGGCGATGGTCTGCTCTAACATTTCACGCGCTTGTTCACGTTGGTTACGGTTCAGAAAAATCTGCACGAGCGCGTCACCCGCGATTCCCCCGTAGCCCTGATCTTCAAAAATCGAGCGATAAAGCGCGATGAAATGATACTCGGCGGGCAGCTTGAATCGGCGCACACCATCGGAGGTATTCGCCAGACATTCATCTTCCTCTAGCGTGTCCACCACCAGTATTCCCGTCGCCTTTTCCGGGTCGCGACTCTGCCACCAGCCGTAGGATGCAAGTGTGCTTTCGCTGAATTGAGATTGGGAAAACTGAGCGCGCAGATAGATCGCAAACGCTTCATTTCTACTCAATCGAGCTTGTTCGGCCAAAGCAAAACGCCAGCGCTCGCCATCACTTTTTGCCGCTTCCCATGAAGTTGGAAGTTCGTGAAGCACCGGAGTATCGCCTTGCCATGGCGCTCCTTCCGTGCCGCCTGTGGGGCCAAGTTCGCTCCACTCGGGGAGAGCTTCGATCGGTGTCAGCGTTTGTAATTTCCACGCTTGGCCACGAGCGAAAAGAAAGCCTGCGGTCTGTGTCCAAATCTGCAACCGCGTGGGATCATCTTGTGCCTTGGCGAGTGCTTGCCGGATGAGTTGATAAGCCCGGATTTGGTCGCGATAGGCCGGATAGACGAATTGCCCGGCGGCAGGCTCGGCGGCATCATCGGCAGGCCCGACTCCGTATTCACGACCTCGGATGAACTCCCCCGCGACGATTTTCCCGGAATGCAGCGTGGAATGATAACTCGCGGCGGCCGCGCTCAACAGCCAAGGATTCTCAGGATGTAAACTGACGGCGTTTTCCACCAATTCATCGAACTCATTCCACTTGGATAGGAAACTCAACGCTTGCACGCCCTTCCCCAAATCTTCGCCCGATTTCTCATCTGAGATCGGCAGGAGCTTTTCCTGATAGAAATTCACCGCGTCCCGCCACAAGCCACGCTCCAACAGCTTTTCGCGCTCTTTCCGCAGAGCGGCGCTGTCCTGAGCCATTATGCCGAGGTTGCTGCCCACCGTGATGAGAAAAATCCAGAAGTAGGTTTTCATGTCAGTTTTCATGACACCTGAAACTGCCGTTTCTTAGAAGGAATATTTCTACCCGCTCCCACGCATCCCCGAAAAAACCGTAACAACGCGATCAGTTCATTTGCCGTCTTAATGGATGCGGTTTCGAGAGTTCTTGCTCGTAAATGGCGGCCAATCGCGCCGTGAATTCTTGCAACGACTCGCCCGGCAGCAAAAGCAGCGGCTCGCCCAGATCAAAGCTCATTTGGATCGGGAAAACAGGTCTCCGCCACAGCGGCCAGCCTTTTTGGAGAAAGCGGGTATTGCTTCGAATAAAAATCGGATAGACTGGAACTTGAGCGTGAGAGGCGATGATCGCACAGCCACCTTTGAGCGGATTGATCCAGCGAGCATCTGGCCGAGTCCGGGTGCCCTCCGGAAAAATGAGTAACTGCCCGCCTTCGCCCAATGACTGACTGGCATCGCGGATCATGCGAGTCATTCCTTTATTTGCTATATATTCGGCGAGGCGTGCACCGCCACCGAGCAATGGGTTGAGCATGATTTGTTTTTTGATCACACACACCGCAGATGGCAGCCGAGCAATGATGAAAACGACATCCCACAGCGAGGTATGATTCGGCGCTGCGATGAAAGAATGCTTGATGCTCCCCAGTTGATCGAGAGCGCGTAAATCCGCATGGACCAAGTCTGAAATTCTGAGATAGACGACAAATTTCCGAAACAATTGATGAAGGCAAAAACGTCCCAATCGCCGGCCCATTTGCCTGGGTAAAATCAGATGCAATGGGCCACCGATCAGAGTGAGCAGGCCGCCAAAAACACCCCAATACGACAGTCCCAAGGCCATCATCACATAGTCCCAAGGCGCACGCAGCCACCACCGCAGAGTCATCGCCTCCGAGAAATTTTCTGCCACAGCATTTGGTTCTTTAGACCCCACTTGGGCCGAATCTAATAAGGACTTTAGCATGGGTCGATTTCATTTTTCCTGAATCCAGCCCGCCGCTTCATGGGATCCGAAATGGGCGATGTCGCGGATAGGCCGCCATCAAAGTAGAGTGAAATCTCGGATTCCATTTTCAGTGACCGAACAAGGCGATGACAAAATTTTTCATGAAAAGGAAATGATTTTGCTTTCATGAGAGATGAAAAGTTCCACTTCGGCGACTCTAGGATTGCCAAACTGCCCCATCTGACTAGGAATCTGCCCCCGGCGCGAAACCGTGCCCGCCAACCAGAAGCCACTATCTCTTATGAAGGACCTCACTAAATACCGTAATATCGGCATTTTCGCCCACGTTGATGCGGGCAAAACGACCACCACCGAACGCATTCTCAAGCTCACCGGCAAAATCCACAAAATCGGTGAGGTCCACGACGGCGCATCCACCATGGATTTCATGGATCAAGAGGCCGAGCGCGGCATCACGATCCAGTCCGCCGCCACCACTTGCTTCTGGAAGGACCACCAGTTCAACATCATCGACACCCCAGGCCACGTCGATTTCACCATCGAAGTTTATCGCTCGCTCAAAGTGCTCGACGGCGGCGTCGGCGTCTTCTGCGGCTCCGGCGGCGTGGAGCCTCAATCCGAGACCAACTGGCGCTACGCTAACGATTCCGGCGTTTCTCGCGTCATTTACGTCAACAAGCTCGACCGCATCGGTGCGGATTTCTACCGCGTCATCGCTCAGGTGAAGAAAATCCTCGGCGCGCACCCACTCGTCATGGTCCTGCCCATCGGCACGGAAAGTGACTTCGTCGGCGTCGTCGATCTACTCACGATGAAAGCCCACATCTGGGATGAATCCGGCCAGCCCGAGAATTTCAAAATCGAGGAAATCCCCGCCGACATGCTCGACAAGGCCAAGGAATTCCGCGCCCAACTCATCGAGACCGCCGTCGAACAAGATGACGAAATCATGGAAAAATATCTCGAAGGCGTGGAGCCCACCATCGAGCAAGTGAAAAAGTGCATCCGCAAAGGCACCGTCGATCTCGCATTTTTCCCCACCTACTGCGGTTCTTCCTTCAAAAACAAAGGACTCCAGCTCGTCCTCGACGCCGTCGTCGATTACTTGCCAAACCCACTCGACGTCAAGCCACTCCCCGAGGTGGACGCGGAAGGCACTCCCACCGGGACATTCGCCGTCATCGACCCGACCGCCCCTTTCCGCGGCCTCGCGTTCAAGATCATGGACGACAAGTTCGGCGCCCTCACCTTCACCCGCATCTACTCCGGCACCATCAAAAAGGGCGACACCGTCCTGAACTCCTTCACCGGCAAAACTGAGCGCATCAGCCGCATGGTCGAGATGCACGCCGACGACCGCAAGGAAATCGACTCCGCTCAAGCCGGTGACATCGTCGCTATCGTCGGTATGAAAAACGTCCAAACTGGTCACACCCTCTGCGACGAGAAAAACCCAGCCACCCTCGAGCCGATGGTTTTCCCAGATCCCGTCATCTCCATCGCCGTCGCCGCTAAGGACAAGGCCAATGCCGAAAAGCTCGCTAACGCCATCGGCAAGATGATTCAAGAAGATCCGTCCTTCCGCGTCGAAACCGACGACGAAACCAACGAGATGATCCTCAAAGGCATGGGCGAGCTCCACCTCGACATCAAGATCGACATCCTCAAGCGCACCCACAAGGTCGAGGTGACCGTCGGCGCACCACAGGTCGCCTATCGCGAAACCATCACCAAGCCCGTCAACGACAGCTACACCCACAAGAAGCAGTCAGGTGGTTCCGGTCAGTTCGCGAAAATCGACTACACCATCGAGCCAGGCGAACCCGGCTCCGGCTTCATCTTCGAATCCAAAGTCGTCGGCGGCAGCATCCCGAAAGAGTTCATCCCCGCCGTCGAAAAAGGCTTCAAAACCTGCGTCGATAAGGGACCACTCGCCGGTTACCCTTGCTTGGACTTCAAGGTCACGCTCAACGAAGGTGGTTTCCACGCCGTGGACTCCAGCAACATCGCCTTCGAAATCGCCGCCAAGGCCGCCTATCGGCAGACCATGCCGAAGTGCGCGCCGCAGATCCTTGAGCCGATGATGAAGCTCGATGTCTTCGCGCCCGAGGAAAAGGTC
>JANORE010000395.1:0-2984 GCA_031415155.1 Akkermansiaceae bacterium
AATTTTCGCCCCCCCGGAATCACGATCCGCTCACCCGGATTTGTGTATAACGATCAGGGCTGCAGCTCTCGTGCTAACTGCGAATACCATTCTCAATCTCGATTCCGCATTAACTCGTTAGATTTCCAAAACGAACCATGAATCCCGCCTACTTCGCCCGTCTTCGGCACTCGGAACTTGAGCATCTGACTCGTCGGCATTTTCTCTCGAAATGCAGTACCGGCCTCGGTGCCATGTGGCTAGCCACGGCGGCTGGACGCGCTTGGGGATCTTCCAGCAGCACTCTGAAAAAGGATCCAGCCAATCCACTGGCCCCCGCCTTTCCGCAATTCGCGGCGAAAGCGAAACGCGTGATCTATCTCCACATGGGCGGCGCTCCTTCACAGCACGAACTCTTCGACTATAAACCAGATCTGGCGAAACTTCATGGCAAGGAATGTCCTAAGGAATATCTCGAAGGGAAACAATTCGCCTTCATCCAAGGGGTGCCTAAAATGTTAGGCCCTCAGTTTTCCTTCGCCCAATACGGCCAGTCTGGCGCTTGGGTTTCTGACCGCCTCCCTCATTTTTCCTCGGTCGTCGATGACGTGTGCTTCATCAAGTCGATGCACACCGATCAATTCAATCACGCACCTGCCCAGCTTCTCCTCCACACGGGCAGCCAGAATCTGGGGGCACCTTCCATCGGTGCATGGTCCACTTATGGTCTTGGTTCAGAGAATCAAAATCTTCCCGGCTTCATCGTTCTCACCTCGGGTGGGAAAAATCCCGACGCCGGGAAATCCATCTGGGGTTCGGGTTATTTACCATCGGTCTATCAGGGAGTGCATTGTCGCTCGCAAGGCGAACCTGTGCTTTATCTCAAAGACCCAGAAGGAATCTCGCGCTCCATCCGCCGCCGCTCGCTTGATACGCTGGATCGGTTAAACCAAAAAATCGCCGAAGATGTCGGCGACGCAGAAACAATCACCCGCATCGCCCAATACGAGATGGCGTATCGAATGCAAATGCACGCCACCGATGCGTTCGATTTAAAACAAGAATCCGAGGCGACTCACCAGCTTTTTGGCACTCAGCTCGGCAAGGAATCGTTTGCAAACAACTGTCTTCTTGCCCGCCGTCTTGCTGAGCGGGGTGTGCGTTATATCCAACTTTTCCACATGGGCTGGGATTCTCACGGGGCAGGCGCGGAAGAAGCACTTAACCAAGGCTTCAGTGATCGATGCAGAGAGGTGGACCAGCCGATGACGGCGCTCCTCAAAGATCTTAAACAACGAGGCTTGTTAGAAGACACACTCGTCGTCTGGGGCGGTGAATTTGGCCGGACACCGATGCAGGAAAACCGTGGTGGCAGCGAGATGAAATTCATCGGGCGGGATCATAATCCCAGCGGTTTCACCATTTGGATGGCTGGCGGTGGCGTGAAGCCTGGCTTGTCCTACGGGGAAACCGATCCGATCGGCTACGAGGCGATTGGAGACAAAGTTTCCGTGCATGATTTCCATGCCACCATGCTTCATTTGATGGGATTCGACCATGAAATGCTAACCCATCCTTCACAAGGTGCGCCGCAACGGCTGACCAATATTACTAAGCCGGGCACGAAAATCGTGAATGGAATTATCGCGTGATCAGTGAGTGAGCGGGCTTTCGCCAAGGTGGGCAAGATGCTCTGGAAAGAATTTCTTGGACAGTGTTCCCATCTTGATTATTTCGGTCTACTATAAAAATATCAGACCCGTAGTTGGTTCGCATAGAATCAACACGTCTCACTTGTAATTGAAGCATTACTATTCCTCGCGCAGAAAGGCACACACAGCCCCGCACTAGCCACCGAGGAAGGCCCCATCCGAATCACCAGCGGAGACATCACCTTTATCCTCGAACGGCTCTCACCCCCCCAACGCGCCTGCGGGCCGTCTGACGAAGAGGAAACGCGGCGCATGTGAGAGTCACGTATCTGCAAGCGCCAAAAAGACCAAGTCAAGCGACGAAAGAAAACCCATGAAATTTGCCCACTTCTCTGGCTAGGTGAAGACTTATATCAAATAACATAGTAGAAATAAGTGACAATTTCGTCACATTCATTGTTTTATTTGAACAAACCGTCGGCATATGACTAATGACATATATCTTTTCTTGCTCCGATACATTAAGTTTCCTGTGTCTCGTAAGACAAGATCTCAGAAAAAATGTGTAACATAACAACAACCAAAAAAAATGACCTATAAATTACATCGCAGATCCATTTGCACAATAGCTTGCATCTTAGCTGGAAGTGCCTCCGCCCAAGCCCAGGTCGGACAAGACATTCAAGCAATTTCATTTACCAACGAGTCAAACAGCGGAAATGAATATGTCATTCGCAAAATGACACCCGAGAACAAAGTCGGCTATATTGATAATGGATCATGGATTTCTTTTCCCGGTTTCAATTTCGGAACAGGAGTCTCCAGAATCGCTATATCAGCTTCCAGCGGTAACAGTGGTGGCACCATTGAAGCACGTTTAGGTTCCGCCTCGGGCAGATTAATTGCATCCATTCCAGTAAGCAATACCGGCGGTTGGGATAACTTCACGACCTTGAGAAAACCCATCGGTGCCAGAGTGTCAGGCATCAATGATTTGTACTTCGTATTCGTGGGGAATGGCGGCGGTTTACTCGATATTCGTTCGTTCAAATTCGAGAATACGGGTGGAGCCAAAATCATTGAGGCCGAGGTGAATAATACAAGCAACAGATATTCTTTTGGCAGTGGAGCAGGTATAAGTTTTCTCGCAGCGGATTTTAATGATAACGAATACGCTCAAATAAACAGCATCACATGGAACAATGTTGAACTCAACAAAGGGCCTCAAGATTTTGTGTGTAACGTGAAGATACACCCTGGCCGCACAGGAACGGCAAGAATTGGCTTTGAAGGTTTTGGCACCTTTGAATCCACTCCGGCATACACTACCTCTCTCAATAATTTCCATGAAGT
>JANORE010000396.1:0-2594 GCA_031415155.1 Akkermansiaceae bacterium
TCTTCACTTGGCGAGTTTCTGTGCGATATCCCGCATATTGATCTGACCAACCCAACATAGAGCAGCAGGAGGAAAAGCTAAAGGATACAGCGATAAGCGAAGTGATGAGAAATAGGTTTTTCATATAGTTTAAATCGTTAGTGAGGAAAAGAATAAGACACTTTTTACATGCAACAGCAAGACGACAAGTTAATTACCAAGAAACTAGCAGCAGCAAATGTTATTATACGTAAGAACATAAAATCATGCTAGGAACGAAAGCGGTCTTGGCAATCAAAAAGACGGTAAGGTTTTTAAGAAAAATTAGAAGATACTAAGAACTTTTTCCACGATTCGTCTTGGATTAGGAAGTTGCTCATGTTCAATATGCTGTGAATATATAGCAGGAGCGTCGATGGAACAGACTCGCTTGATTGGTGCATCAAGGTAGTCGAACGCCTGTTCTTGGATGAGCATTGCAACCATCGCAGAAACTCCACCGAAGGGTTTTGACTCATCGACGAGCACGACGCGATTGGTTTTCATTACCGTCTTTAGGATGGCCTCTTGGTCAAGTGGACGAATGGAGCGGAGATCGAGAACTTCTGCATTGATGCCATGCTCTGCTTGGAGAATTTCTGCTGCGGTTAAAGCATGGATTACTGAGCGCCCGTGAGCAATCAGTGAAACATCGGAGCCTTGTCGCTTGATATCTGCTAGGCCGAGCGGGATAACGAAATCTCCATCAGCCGGATCAGGAACTTCACCACTATTTCCGTAGAGCAAGGTATTCTCCATGAAATAAACGGGATCATTGTCGCGGATGGCCGCTTTGATGAGACCTTTCGCGTCTGCGGGAGTCGCTGGAACGCAAACTTTGAGTCCAGGAAAAGCAGCGAATAGACCTTCAGGAATGTGCGAATGTGTCGCGCCGACGCCAGTACCTCCGTTAGCGGGCCCACGAACCACAATCGGACAGTTACATAGACCCCCAGACATATAGCGGACACAAGCTGCATTACTTACGAGCTGGTCAAAAGCTACCGAATGGAAGGACCAGAACATCAGCTCCATGACCGGACGGACGCCTAGCATGGATGCTCCGATGCCCATGCCGATGAAACCAGCTTCAGAAATCGGAGTGTCAACGATGCGTTTGTCACCCCATTTTTCCCAGAGACCTTGGGTTACTTTGTAAGCACCATTATATTGGGCGACCTCTTCGCCCATGAGGACGACATTTGGATCGCGGGCGAGCTCTTCATCGAGACCTTCACGAAGAGCTTCACGGTAGGTGAGTATACGAGACATGGAAAATTTTCAGGTAAAAAGATTGCGGCGTGTGGAGAGAATTATGGAAGGCGACTAATCGTTGAAGAAGTGGCGACCGATTTTAGAAGCGGCGGTATGATTGTCAGTTTCCCAATAGATGTCGGTGCTGATGTCTGAGATGGTCGGAGCAGGTGATTCTTCAGCAAACTGAGCGGAGGCAGCAGCCTCAGTTTTCGCCTCAGTATTGATTTTTTTTGCGATTTCTTCGCTCAAGATTCCTTCAGCTAAGAGTTTGCGTTCGAATACCATGATTGGATCATGTTTATTTTTGTAATCTTCGATCTCTTCCGGTGTTCGGTATTTCTTAGTATTCGCATCCGCCACACTGTGCCCGTAATATCGGTAAGTATCGATTTCGAGAACAGTTGGCTTGCTCTCGTTTTTCGCACGTTCCATGGCGATATGGGTTTTCGCACGGATTTCGTAAATGTCCGAGCCGTCGATCACATCCCACTCGATGTTATATGCTTCAGCACGCTGGGCGAGGCAACCGCTGTAGGCGGAAGAGCGCTCTTGGGAAGTGCCCATGGAGTAGCCATTATTCTCAATCACGTAAATGACAGGAATTCCGAAAAGTGCGGCAATATTCAGCGATTCATGGTATGCGCCCTGATTCACTGCACCATCCCCGAGATAGCAGAGACAGCAACCTTTACGATCAAGGTATTTGAGTCCATAGGCTAGACCCAAGCCTAGCGGAGTTTGGCCAGCAACAATACCATGGCCGCCCCAGAAGTTTTTATCAGGTGCGAAGAAGTGCATTGAACCACCTTTGCCCTTGGAGCAACCCGTCTGCTTGCCGTACATTTCAGCCATGCATTCGTTCATTCCCATGCCGACAGAGAGGGCATGGCCATGATCGCGATAGGCAGTGATGTAATGGTCATCAGCACCGCCAAGTGAAATCGTGCCAACTGCGACCGCTTCTTGGCCGATATAGAGGTGGAGAAAACCACTCATTTTTCCGCCATTATAGGATTTCAAAGCGGCTTGTTCGAATCGACGGATTCGGACCATTTGTGTATATAACTCGATTTTTCGCTCAGCAGTAAGCGATTGATTGATTGGCGAGCTGGCGAAGTCGAGTTTTTGGGAACTGGCGCTGATCATGATTGCGGATAGAAAAATGGATTATTTAGCGAAAACGGGTGTCGAAGCTAGAACGGCAGGCTTGGTGAAACGAAGCTGTGCGATTGCGAAAATGGCGGTGAAAATCACATTGGCCGCTGCGAGATTTCTGAGGAAAACCCAAGAAGGCATCGGTGATCCGGCAGGACCGGTCC
>JANORE010000397.1:0-6296 GCA_031415155.1 Akkermansiaceae bacterium
GAAATAGCGCGGCGAATTTTATCTGAAGGACGCAAGCCCGCCAGCGAGCGGCTAGACAGCTCTGGGGGCAAGCTGGAGGCGATTTTTTACTCCAAAGTTGGACACCGTTGCTAATACTGCAGCCACCACGCAGGAATCCGCTCTCAGCAATCAAATTTCCGGCACACCCGTAGCCGGTGCCGTGACTCCTTCCGGACTCATTGCCAGGAATGCCGGTAATAATGCGGTGGTGGTTGACTGGGACGATCTGATTTCTGTTTTTCAAAGTTACAAGGTCTATCGTTCCACAGATACGAATGGCCCCTTCACAGAGGTCGGTGAAGTCTTCGCTGGCAGTGGAAGCAGCTATATCGATACGGGCGTTACAAGCGGGACTGGGTATTTCTATCGTATTACCTCGATCAAAGGCGGCGTAGAGTCTGCTCAAAGTGCCTCTTCTGCCGTCGTCACTCCCGGAGCCATTGAAGTCTTCGTAGACTTCAATACCGGGACGCTCAATACAGGTCGTGGCGTCCTCGCCGCCGGGCCGGGGCTCACTTGGAATAACGCGGGAGCGACTTCGGATGCCTCTACAAAGTTCAATGATAGCACGGGTGCTGTGACTGCAGTTGCGCTCGTTGCTGACTCGAACGGCACCTTTGGTTCAGCGTCGGGAACAAACGTCGGTGGTGATAAAAATGTGGGCGGAAGTCAGACGCTCGTGGGTGGCTACGATTTGATGAATGATTACCGCTTCTCTTTCCCTCAGAGAGTCTACACCTTCAGTGGACTTGCTCCGAGCCGCAAATATGACTTTTATGCTTACGGCTACGGTGATAATCCGGGTGCAAATACGGCATTCGATTTTGGTGGCATCAAGAAACAGACTAGTAATCCGCTAGGTCTTACCAGCCTTGTGGAAGGTCGCCAATACGTCACATTCACTCTTGAAACAGACGCTAATGGATCGTTTTCCTTCGTGCATGGGACTCCCTTATTACTATCACTTACCGATGCTGACGGAACAGAGGGTGTTTCAGCTTTAAACGGCTTCCAACTGGTAGAAAATGAATCTGCGGTGCTTCAACCACGAGATCTGGTGGCCAGCACTGCATCTTCAACAGCAGTGGATTTAACTTGGACTGCAGTCTCTGGTGCGGCCTCGTATAAAGTGTATCGCTCGACCACGTCCGCCTCGAACTACACCCTGCTAGCTTCCTCTGTGGGCACAACGACTAGTAATTACTCGGATACTACCGCAGCACCTGGCACCACTTACTACTACGTGGTTAAGGCGGTCAATGGAGCCGTGGAGTCCTTCTTCAGCGCCGAAGCCAGTGGTTCGAGAATGCCATCCGTCGGCGATGCTGACTCCGATGGCCTCTCCGATGCCGACGAAGCACTGATCGGAACCGATCCAAATGATTCCAGTGATTTCTTCGTAGCGAAGTCTTCCAGCGTGACAAGCAGTGGAGCGAACTACAATGTTTCCTTCGTGATCAATGGTGCGCAGGGCAATTACGTCATTGAACGTTCCACCACCTTGCTGGGTGGAAGCTGGACTGAGATCGCCGCTTCACAAGCCACTTGGACGTGGACAAATGGCGTGCAGGATAACTTGACTCTCAGCGGGACCGCACTGGCACCGGCCCCGGGCGGCAAGGAATTCTTCCGTGCTAAGGGTGTTGTCCCTACGCCTTGAGTTTCTAAGCGACACATTCGAATCTGGACACAGTTTGCCAGGCCGGCGCGTTCTGCGCGGGTCTGGCAATTTTCGTAAAGTATCTGTTGAGCCACCGAGACGACTCAAGAACATGCATTTTATGCAACATCATCACTTGCTCGCCGGGCTGCTTCATGCTTGCCTGCGTCCTTATGAAAATTCTGGTTGCTTACTCGGGTGGTCTCGACACTTCGGTCCTTCTTCTCTGGCTCAAAGAAAAATATAACGCTGAAATCATCGCGTATTGCGCCGATGTCGGCCAAGGCGACGAACTCGATGGCCTCGAAGCCAAGGCTCTGAGCACCGGTGCTTCCAAGTGCTTCATCGGCGATTTAAAAGAGGATTTCGCCCGCGATTATATTTTCCCCATGATCCAAGCCGGAGCGATTTACGAAGGCCGCTACTTACTAGGCACTTCCATCGCCCGCCCTTGTATTTCCAAAGCGATGATCGATGTCGCCCTTGCGGAAGGGGCGGATGCCATCGCTCATGGTGCCACCGGAAAAGGCAATGACCAAGTCCGCTTCGAGCTTTCTGTGGCCGCCCTCGCACCGAATGTGAAGTGCATCGCACCGTGGCGTGACGCCTCATTCCGCCAGCAATTTCCCGGCCGTGCCGAAATGATCGCCTACGCCGAGACCCACCAGATCCCGATCAAGGCATCCATGAAAAAACCTTACTCCATGGACCGGAATCTCCTGCACATTTCCTTCGAGGCGGGGGCCATGGAAGACCCGTGGTATGACGCGACGACTCCTGCTGACCGGGAAATGTATGTGCTCTCCGTTTCTCCGGAAGACGCCCCGGACCAGGCAGAATCTATCGATATCCTGTTTGAAAAAGGCAACGCCATCGGCCTCAAGCACGAGAACCTCGCTGCTATTTTGTCAGAACTCGGTGATGTGAAATCCAGTGGCCAGCAAGACGGCTATGCACTGCTCAGTCCTTACGGCGTCATGCGCGTGCTGAATTTGCTCGGCGGACGCAACGGCATCGGGCGCGTGGACATCGTGGAAAATCGCTTCGTAGGCATGAAGTCCCGTGGTATTTACGAGACTCCCGGCGGGACGATTCTTTTCGCCGCTCACCGCGACTTGGAAACGCTGGTCGTGGATCGTGAGTCGATGCACATCCGTGACAGCCTGATCCCGAAATACGCCCAGCTCGTCTACAATGGCTTCTGGTTCGCACCGGAGCGCGTCGCCATCCAAGCCCTCGTCACTGAAACGCAAAAAACCGTTTCCGGCGAAGTCCGCATGAAACTTTACAAAGGAAATGTCATGCAAGCCGGACGCCGTTCACCGCACAGTTTGTATTCCGAAGCTGTCGCCACCATGGAAGGGGGCCAAGAAGAAGCCTACAACCAAGACGACGCCACTGGCTTCATCGCCCTCAACGCGCTGCGCCTCAAGGCCACCGCGAGACAGAAATAAGAAGGAGAGAGCGTTCTGTTTATACCCGCATTGAGCCAAACAGAATGACACCAGATGCAATGATTCTGGAATCATGAGTCACGTTATTAAGAAAAAATATTTAGAGAGCTGTAGGCAGCGATATCTGAGCCGCAATCGGAAAGGTCGGAGCGCAATGATCGACGAGGTCATCTTCGAGTCTGGATTATTTTACGAAATGGCATCACTGCGTACAGGTCTTGCGCTGGGATTTTCTGGGTGGCAAATAGGGTGAGTGACCGTCCGCACCAGATTCGCTCCCAGCCCGACCGGGCGGCTCCACCTCGGGCATGTGCTGGCGGCCCGCGTGGCGCATTCTCTGGCGCGAGATTCGGCGGACGGAGTTTTTCTCGTGCGCCATGAAGACATCGATGGGCTGCGAGTGCGGGAGGAGTTTTACCACGGCATCGAGGAAGATTTAAGATGGCTGGGGCTGACTTGGGATGGCGTGCCGCTGCGGCAGACGGCGCGAGCGGCGGCATACGAGAGTGCGCTGGAATCTCTGCGGAGCCTCGGCTTGATCTATTCGTGCTTCTGCACCCGGCGTGAAATTCAAGAGGAATGGGCACGCATGGTAGCGGCCCCGCAGGGATCGGAAACGCCGATTTATCCCGGACTCTGCCGCGAATTATCTGCGGACGAGCAGCAGAGAAAACTCCGCTCTGGGATGCCACATGCTTGGCGCTTGGATTCTCGCCGTGCCAGTGCTCTCACGGGTCCACTCACCTTTGTGGATTTAAGATTGGGTGAATTCACCGTGGATCCTGACTTGTTAGGCGATGTCATTCTGGCCCGCAAAGAGATGGGTTCTGCCTATCATCTGGCGGTTGTGGTGGATGATGCATTTCAGAAAATCTCACACGTCACTCGCGGTGAAGATTTGCTCGCATCGACGCATGTGCATCGCTTGTTGCAGGTTTTGTTGGATTTGCCGGAGCCGCTGTATCTGCATCATACGCTGGTGCTGGATGAAGCTGGGAAACGTCTCGCGAAGCGGAGTGAATCGCAATCCATCGCAGCACTGCGAGGGCTGGGGATGTCACCATTTCAGGTGCTGGCTTTGACAGATTTTCTATTTACGGAGACGAGAAAGAGTTCGGAATTATGTAAGGATGATTTAAGGCAGGGAGCATGGAAATAAGTTGCGACCATTTCATCCGCTATCTCGCGACCGAGCGTGGACTATCTGCGGCGTATCAATTATCGGTGCGGCAGACGCTGGATGCCTTGGCGGCTTGGATGAAAAAGTCGGATAAGCCGTTGCGCGATCTCGGGACGGATGACCTCGCGGCGTTTCTCAGTCAGCGGAAATCAGACAGTCTGAATGCGGCTTCCCTGCGAATCACCACGGTGCATCTCAAGGTATTTTTTCGTTGGTTGGCATTGAAGGGAACGCTGGAGATGGACCCTGCGGAGCCATTGCTCGCTCCGCGCTCGGATCAGACATTGCCGGAAACCTTGCACGCTGCCGAGGTGCTGAAATTGCTGGAGTCGATTGACATCGGGCAGCCCCTAGGCCGCCGGGACTTGGCGATCCTCGAGCTCTTTTACGCCTCGGGATTGAGACTTTCTGAGCTGTGCAAGGCGCGTCTTGAGATGATCGACTTCGAGGAAGGATTTCTACGGATCACGGGCAAGGGTGGCAAGACACGGATCGTCAGAGTGGGGCATCAAGCTCTTGATGCCATTTCTCACTATCTGAACAACGAGCGCCCGAACTTGGTGGGGAAGAAAACATCGTCACACATTTTCCTCAGTGTCCGGGGCACTGCACTATCGCCGGATCGGGTCCGCCAGATCGTGAAGGAGCGGGCGAAATTCGCGGGAATCGATCAGAATGTGTATCCTCATTTACTCCGGCATTGCTTCGCGACGCACTTGCTAGAAGGCGGTGCCGATTTGCGGGTGATTCAGGAATTACTGGGCCATGCGGACATTTCTACGACGCAGATTTACACTCATGTCGATCGGCAACGCCTCAAGGCGGTCCATCGACAGTTTCATCCTCGTGGCTGAAATGGCCGATGCTGCTGTCCACGAAAAAGCCCGGTGTTTCCACCGGGCCAAAACAAACACCAAAGAAATTCACTAAAAAACTTAGACAATCCCCGCTTTTCTGAGGGTCACGAAAGCACCATTCTTGTTGATGGTCTTGAGCGCGCGGCAGCTCAGCTTGATGCGGACGAACTTATTCAGCTCCGGCACCCAGATCCGCTTATTTTGAAGATTTGGAGAAATCGTGCGCTTCACCACCTTGGTGACGTGACGACCAATACCACCTTTTTTCTTGGCTAAACCTGAACGGTGGATTTTGCCGCCTGAGCGGACGCGGGTTCCTCGAATACTGCAAATGCGTGCCATAATAAAAAAGTGGTAGTTTAGCGGGACGCGGAGAATGGCCATGAGAATGGACCCGTCAAGACGAATTCTGACGATTCCTGCTAAAAATTTCAGTTTCGCCGATGCCGGAGCTTCTCCAGCCAATTCTCGATGTCTTTGAAAATCACGTCCTTCTTCGCGTCATACATCAGTAAATGGAAGGCTTCGGGGTAATTGTGGTAGGTTTTTGAAACGCCAGCCGGGATCCGAGCGACGAATCCACGGACATCGGGATCGTTATTAAAATAATCTTTTCCACCATGCAGAACGAGGACTGGCGAGCGGAAATGGGTCGCGCATTCGTTCATATCACCGATGTGCCGCCCCAATGTCCCGATCAGTCGCAGGGTGTGCTCCTCAACATGGTATGAATTTTTTTTCACCTGTTCACCGTGGTTGGAAGTCTGCGTCATCTGCACATCTTGGCCGCCGGAGAGAGTTTCCAGAGAAATCCGGGCCAGCGGCAGAGTCGTGGCGGCGATCTGGACCAAGCCCGGCGTCCATGCCGGAATATCATCGCGGAAACGGACAATCGGCGAAGACAGGATCAATCCATCGCAAGGTGGGTCATTCGCCGGAGCTTCCCGCCAAGCATGAGACGCGATCATCGCGCCTAGGCTCTCGCCAAACCAGACGATCTTGGCATCTGGGTGGCGTTCCTGGACGAGCTGAGTGAAGGCAAATAGATCACGATACCAGTCTGCTGGATCGCCGATGTCACCGCGTCGCGCTTGGATGGGATCGCTGCCTTGGCCGCGGACTTC
>JANORE010000398.1:0-2494 GCA_031415155.1 Akkermansiaceae bacterium
CATCGCCGATCTCCACAGGTCAGAAATATTATTGGCCGCCAAAAGTGTTGATCCAAAAGTGCGTCGCCTTGCGGCGATATTTCTTAGTATGGCCACACCTGACGAAGTAACCCTTGAATCGCTCATACAGCTTTCGAGCGACGATTCGCTTGATGTTCGATACGCAGCTATAGCTGCGATTCCTGCTGTGACTGATGGCACCAACGAAGACGCAAATAAGGCCATATTGCTGGCGCTCAGTGAAACAAGCAACCCGAGTTTGATCCGCGATGCGTCTCATGCTGTGGGACTGCTCAAGATACAGGAAGCTGTGCCACTCCTCGCGAATTTACTAAAATCAGATGAACCACTGAACAAACGATATGCCGCTCAATCTGCAAAGGCATTGGGGCCGTTGGCGTCGCCTCTGGCAGGTGAACTCAAAAACCAGATGGACGGCACTGAAGATCAGGATCTGAAGGAGATCATAAGAAGTGCGATTACCTCGATTCAGCAACATACCTCTATTCCTGATGGTGAAATTTTGCCACCACCTGTTTCCTCGAACACCACGCCAAAATATACAAACCTACAAACTGAAGGTAATCTAAATCAAGAAATGCAAAACACTAAAAGCACTGTGACTCCGAGTAAAGAAATTAAATTAACTAGACTATGGTTGATTGTGCCAACTCTCGTTGTGGTATTGTTGTGTTTATATGGTTGGAAAAAATTTAATTAAGTCGCGTCGACTTCCTAAAGTTATGCCCGTTTTTTATCGAGTAAGGAATTTATTAAGCATTGTTGCTTTAGCGGGTGGTATTCTTTTGATCATGCGCGGTTTGTCAGCTCCATCTCTCCTCTTTATCGGCCTCGTTTACCTAATAGGAGCAGCCATCAGCTTTTTTATGCTAAGGAAAGCTGATCGATTTTGTTCTGGCATGTCAGGAGTTGCTCTTGTTCTTTTCGTGGGAATTTTTTTTGCGCCATTATGGAAGGCCAGTTTTTTCGCGCGGACGGCAGAAGATCACCTTCTCCTAGCGGAGCGTTATGCGACGCGAGGACAGATTTTCGGGAGCCGTGACCAAGTTATGAAACATTATTTAGCTGCGGCACAGAAAGGAAACGCTGAAGCCCAAGTGCGAGTTGGTGAAGTTTACCTCTTTGGTCACTATGGCGAAAATATATCACGAACGGAAGCGATAAAGTGGCTACGAGCCGCAGCAGTCCAAGGAAACTCAAGAGCAAAGAATATGTTGATAGCTATCAAGTAAATGAATGTTTGTTAGGCCGTTGTTTCAATTTCCCTCGAAGATCGTCGCTCCGCACCGCCAGGCATCCCGCTGGCGGCTGATCACGCGAGCTGCTGGTCCTGCGGGAACCCGCCCCCCCCGGTTCCGCTCCGCTTCACCGCCTCCCGGCTCGCCGCCCACCGCACTGCCGAAGAAGCTCCGCGCCCCGGCCTGTGGCATCGTGTTTCGTGCCTCACACCATGCCTCCGCCCCCCCCCCAAGATTCCCGTCGCGACGCTCTGGGAATTGCGCTTCGGGAACGTCTTCTCAATTTTAGGTGTCAGATAAATAAATTGCTATATCTTGCTGTTCCGATTCGCTTGTGTTCTGTTTCTCTAATTGCAATCTTCAGCCAAGCGAATAAAAAATAATGTGAATCAATCCCCTAACCGTAATTTTCTAACTCATTAGGCGACAGGGTTCACGCCGCGTCTGTCTGGTTCGACAAAAATCGTGTAAATTCTTGGGAGCGCGCTCGCTGACTAAGCAAAGAACTCCATCTGCTCGATCTGTCTCGGGTTCTCGAAGCGGACTCCGACACCCAGAAGTCTGACCTCGCGATGGTTTCCGCGTTTCCAAGTTTCTGCGAGAAGCTCTTCAAAAATAGCAGGTTCGATCACATGCCAGGCTCGTTCGGCAGTGGTCCGATCAAAATCAGCGAACTTGAGCTTCACCACCAGCGAGCGGATCACTCGGTCCGCGTGAGACTTCGCGAGATCTTCCGCCAATTCTTCTAACATTTTCCGCATGGGTGAAATGAGGGCCGGCAACGTCTCGATATTTTCCGCAAAGGTCGTCTCACTACTCACTGATTTACGAATGCGATGCGCCGTGACGAGCCGATCATCCAATCCACGACTCAAGCTCCAAAGCTCGATTCCCCATTTCCCGAAGCGCCGAGCCAGCTCGATTTGATCGAACGCTTGAAGATCACCACAAGTGGCGATGCCCATCGCGGCTAGCTTTCCACGCATTTTCTGGCCGACTCCCCACAAGCGCCCGACGGGTAATGCGGCGATAAAATCCGGTATTTCCTGCTCAGTCACTTGCTTCTGACCATTTGGCTTGTGCCAGTCTGAGGCGATCTTGGCGATGAGCTTGTTCGATGAAATCCCTGCGGAGGCAGTCAGTCCCGTTTCTTCAAAAATCTGTGCTCGGATCTCACGGGCGATCACGTCCCCACTACTCTGGAGATGCGAAACATCGAGATAGGCCTCATCCAG
>JANORE010000399.1:0-1707 GCA_031415155.1 Akkermansiaceae bacterium
CGATTTTCAAACCCTTCGTCTATCTCGCTGCGTTTGATCACGGGCTGCGGCCCAGCACCCGCATCAGTGACGATCCGATCCGCCCCGGTGAAATCAAGGGCGGCGGCACTTGGCGCCCCCATAACTCGGACGGCAAATACAATGGGATGCAGGCGACTTCTTACGGATTGATCCGTTCCAGAAATACCATGTCCGTTAGAATTGGTAACTACGCCGGACTCACCCGCGTGCAAGAAGTCGCCAAGATGGTGGGATTCAGGAGTCAGCTCCCGGAAAACCCGACCATTTACCTCGGCTCACTCGTCGCCTCACCCTGGGAAATCGCCACCGCCTACACCATTTTCCCAAATGAGGGGAAACGATACCGGCCATTCCTCATCTCGGAAATCAAAGATCGCGACGGCAATGTCCTCTACTCCACCCCCCAACTCCCCTACCAAGCCGTCAAAGAAAGTTCTGCTTGGTCAGTGTCTAATATTTTAAAAGAAGTCACCACCCACGGCACCGCCGCCTCTGTCACTCGTCTCGGATTCGATAAACCCTGTGCGGGTAAAACGGGCACGACCAACGACTTCAAAGACGCTTGGTTCGCAGGTTACACCTCCAATCTCACCTGCGCGGTCTGGGTCGGCTTCGACACACCGAAAAAAACCATCCAAGGCGGCTATGGCTCCACGCTCGCCCTGCCCATCTGGGCAGACATCATGAAAACCGCAGACCGTCTCGGCTACAAGGCAGGCAACCTCGACGGCACGGCCAAGCTCATCAAGACGAACATCTGCCGCCTCTCGGGAAAGCGAATCACTGCCGGCTGCATCGAAGCAAACACGGCCTACACCGACCAAGTCCCCAGCGACATCGCCCTCCCGGAAAACGACTTATGCCCGATCCATCCGGCGAAAGCCGAAGCCATTGATGAATCGAACTTACCTCCTCTTTCATCCGCTCCACTCCGCGCCATCCCTGTCCAAGAAGAGGAAGAAACCGACACCGCTCCACGCGCCATTCCGGTGGAATGAGTCCTTCATTCCATTTTCAGACTTCGTCCTTCTACTTGCTCAGAGGGGAAAGTTGCCGCAAGTTCTAGTTCGCTCTTTTTTGAATTCCATCCACCTCGCCCCCATCATGTCAGATCTGCCGCAACTCCCTCCTCATCGTTCTGCTCCGCGCTGGTACTCAGCACCGAGACTATGGAAAACTCTCAAAAAAGCCGCTGCCAGCACCGGTCGTAAAACCCTCCTCACCGCCCTGACTTTATTTTATTACCTCAAGGACAGCGACACGCCGGCTTGGGCCAAGGGCGTCATCATCGGCGCTCTCGGCTACCTCGTTCTGCCTGCGGATGCCATTCCCGACATCATTCCTGGCATCGGTTATGGAGATGACTGGGGTGCCCTCGTCGCCGCTCTTGGTACCGTGGCCGCCTACATCAAAGATGATCATAAGATCAAAGCCGCCGCTCAAGTCACCCGTCTACTTGGCCTAGGAAACACATCTCCCCCGCCCGATTTTTTTGAATAAAACTCTGACTTTCACGATCCATGTCGCGATATTTCGAACACTCCATGATGAAACTCGTCCTTCTACTTCTCAGCGTAATTTTCACCTCAGGACTCGATTCCCTAGGTGCCGTCACCATCGATGAAGAAGCATTCGGGAAGAGCCTCGGCGGCTGGACCAAGCGGGATAAGGCCGCTGCCGAGTATC
>JANORE010000400.1:0-8166 GCA_031415155.1 Akkermansiaceae bacterium
ATCATTACGCGCGGCAATATCTACACCAACCTCCTATTTGCCGGATGTTGTATCATTACCATAGAAGCTCTTGATATAGCCGTATTCGACGAATGTGTCTTGCCACGCTGATATGGTAATTTTGTCAGCTTCAGAATTGAAAATTCGGGAGGCCATCGCCAACCATTCCTCAGCTTTCACCATATCACTTTGATCATAAGCGAGAGCAGCCTCCGCGAAATAATAGTAGGGAGAATCATCCATGAAATCATATTTCTTAGACATCACCATCGCTTCATCTTTCAGTCCCAGCTTCTTTTTACAGAGCATTACTTTAAATTCGATTAAACGTGCCATCGCCACATTACTTGTGGACATGCCATCAAAAATTTCCCCGAAAGCATCGATACTTTTTTGCCACTCACCCGTGACAAAGTAAACTTCTGCGATGTTGAATTTGATACTCGACTCGGTGGGAGCAAGTTTCCGTGCCTTTTCAAACTCAATCAGCGCTTTATCGAAAGCGCGGATTTCAATATAGCAACTTCCAAGCAAGTTATACATTTCCGGACTATCAGAAAAAATCTTCTGTGCTTTAGCGATTTCATCCATGGTCTCGAAAATCCGCTTTTGCTGGAAAAGACGTGAAGACTCACTGTAATGCTGACTGAATTCCTTACGCTTTTCCTCTGGCATATTTAAAAATGCTTTTTGGTTAGGCGAAAGAGCTTGCTCTACCGAAGCTTTTTTCTCGGGGGTGATGACTGCGGTTTGCGCCATAAGCGGCGAAGCTGAAGCAAGCAACGTGATGAAGTAAATAGTTCTCATAAACATTCGATGAAATGAAAATTAGACCGCTAAAATGAAAACCGCAAGCCGTCGTTCCATGAGATTTTACAGCCGCTCGTATTGCCTGAAATCGAATGGCACCTGAGAAAGCGGGCCGACCTAGCCCAGCTCACTGCTGATTCGGCACATACAATTCAGATCCTTTGGCCAAAACCGTTGCCACGGTGAGATCTAGGCCATTGAGAGCATTCAGTCGCTCGGTGTCGGTGTTGTGCTTCGATGCAAACTCGCCGTAGGTGATTTCTCCATCAACCGTGATGGGCTTGATCTTTCTAGCAGGCGTGGCGGCTGGAGTGGCCTCCTTCGCTGCTGCTACTTTAGAGTCCTGTGCGCCGGCCATCTTCACGGGAGTGGATTCCATTTCGGATCTTACTGCTGGCGCTTGGCTGCGGGCGATGGGTGGCACTGCTTTTTCCAAAGGAGCCGTAGCCACCGAATTTTGTGGGAGCTTCAGAATTTGGCCGATTTGAATGATCGAGTTCGTTTTGATTCCATTGAGCTTGGCGATTTTCTCGACACTCGTCTCGGTTTTGCGGGCGATTTTGTGAATATTATCACCTGCCTTCACCGTGTAAGTCGCAGCCACGGAGGGATGGTCTGATATAGGCTTGGGGATCGGGGTTGGCCTTTTCGCCTCGGCTGCAATTGGCTCGTTGTTCACGGTGCCGGAACGGGTTTGAGGTGTTTCCGAGCGCAGTTTCGTGTTTTCCTCCTCTAGCTGGCGAATTTGACGTTCTTGCTCAAGACATCTTGAGCGTAGAGTTTCCAACTCAGACTTTGCAGATGCCAAAGGTGCAACAAAAACCATCGATAGCAGCGCAAATGACAAATTTGATTTCATAATGCGAACGCTCTTCCCAAAAATTTCCCTTAAGATCAAGCGAAATTCAGCTTTTCTTAATAAATAACTCTAAATTCCTTGAAATCAAAGAATCCAAAAAATATGCCATGCCGAAAAATCACTCACGCCCTTCTGTGAGAAATGAGTGAATTGCCTTAGTTTGAGCGACCTGTGTAGGAATTATCTTCGGTCTTTACGTTGATCTTCTCACCGACGTTGATAAACAGCGGAACTTGGACGATCAGCCCAGTCTCCATCACCGCAGGTTTGTAAACGTTGTTTGCGGAGTCACCTTTGACGCCTTCTGAGGACTCAGCCACGGTCATCACCATCGAGAGAGGAAGATCTACGGCCACGACGATTCCGTCCGCGACCATGAGATTGTAAATTTGGCCTTCGATCAGATAGTTTTTCACTCCTTCGATGAGATCTTCATAGACCACGGCATCTTCATAAGTGCTTGGATCCAGGAAATGATAGCCACTGCTGTCCTTGTAGGAATACTCGTGAGGAGTGCGCTCAAGAACCACACCCTCGACGCTGTCATTCGATGTCATGCGGAGGTTGAAAACTTTCTTGGTTGCCACGCTACGGATCGACATTTGCACGTAGGAAGCCATCCGAGGTGGAGTTTTCAGCTCGTGCTCGATGACGAGGCAGACTTCGTTATTGTGACGGACGGCGTGTCCTTTGCGGAGGTTGATGATGGGTGTGCTAGCCATGAGATTGGTAAGGACGAGATAGGTGGCAGGCTGCGGACAGGCAAGCACGGAGTTTTCTAGGGGAAATTCAGTTACTGGTGGGCGGGATAAAATTTACGAACAACCCAGAATCACCGCTTTCTTTTCGCCTCATTCGCTTCTCGGGCTCTTCTCGCTTGCTGGAGATGCTCTCGCGTGATTCGAGGACGTAGCAACCAACGACCCAGAATCCAGCCGGTGAGACCACCGCCGAGATGACAGGCATGTGCGATTTGAAAAAAATGACCCAGATCTCTCTCAACGAGAAAATTCCCTAGATCTGAGAAAAATGGAATTTTCAAGATCGGGTTAATCAACGTCAGAATCAACTCAGCGGTCAAAATTCCTAAGCCAAGATTCCGCCCAGAAATCGGTAATGGCATCATTCGCGAATCTGGAGATAGCGTGGTCAACAGCAATAAAAGAGCGATGCAACCGCCGGATAAGCCGACCAGTATGGGTCCGTCCGCATGGTTAGGAACCATGACTAAATGGAGAAAACCACCGCCGATCACGCCACCTAAGATGGTTTTTGAGACAACCGCGCGCCCGGCCATGTGCTCGATCCTTGACCCGATCAGAACGACAAAAAGCGCGTTCAGGCCGGCGTGTATCCAGCCGCCATGGAGAAGTCCATAAGTGAGAATCTGCCAGAATTTACCGTTTGAAATACCTGCTCGGTTCAGGCCCATGCTCTCAAACCATGATCCCCCAGGTTCCGAGTCTATACCTCCCACCAACGTGACCAGCCACTGGACTGCCAGAATCACCACCGCCCAAGCCAAGGATACTGGCGAATGCCGAATCTGCCGCAGATTTTGCACGGCATTTGAGAAAGGCAAACGAGACATGACAGTTTGCCGTTAAATTCATCTTCTCCAGCAATGATTACTCGACCACTCGAGCTCGCGGCTCGCGACGGGCGACATCTTCGCTGCTGGGATTGGTGACGAATGGACCACCTTCCAATGGCGCAACTCCCGTGAATGCCACGTCAGGCATGTCGGTGGGTCGGCCAGCAAGTGGAAAATCCTTACGCAGCGGGAAAAATGGGTAGCCTTCCCACATCAAGATACGCTTCAGATTCGGGTGACCCGTGAAGGGAATTCCCATCATGTCCCATACTTCACGCTCATGCCAATCTGCACCGATCCATAAGTCTGTCACCGATGGCACGGACTCATCTTCACTCACCTTCGCCTTGATTCTTAAGTGCTTGGAATCATCCAGCGTGGCGATTTCATAAACCATTTCGAATCGTGGATCATCGCCGAAATGATCGAGACTTGAAATATCCAAGATCATTTCATAGCCGAGATCGTTCCGGCACTTGGCCAAAACATCGTGCAATGAACCGAGCTCAACACGCACAGTTTGCTCTCCTCGAAACTCAAGTGTTTCCCAAATTTTTTCTCCGAAAATTTCGCGGAGCTTCGTGGAATCGGCTGCTGATGACATTTTAAAATCTAGTTCAAAAAATTTATGCCATTTCTTCGATCATCGAACGTTTTTGATCCAAGGTAGAATGTTCCGCCTCGATCTTCGTCTGAAGTTTCATCAAGCCCTCGATCAAGGCTTCAGGCCGTGGCGGGCAACCTGAAATATAAACATCCACGGGAATCAATTTGTCAATTCCTTGCAGGACTGCGTAGCTGCGATACATGCCACCGCTTGAGGCACAAGCACCCATGGCGATGCACCACTTCGGTTCTGGCATCTGATCCCAGATTCTTTTCACCGCCAGTGCCATCTTATAGGTGACCGTGCCGGAAACGATCAGAACGTCGCTTTGCCGAGGCGAAAAGCGCATCACTTCCATCCCGAAGCGGGAAATATCAAAGCGGCTTGATGCGGTGGCCATCAGCTCGATCGCGCAACAGGCAAGGCCCATCGGCATCGGCCACAGCGAGTTTTTCCGCATCCAGTTAATGGCGGCATCCACGCGAGTGATGATCACATTCCCCTCGATTTTAGAATCGTAGGCGGTGTGAACGGTATTGGAAGAAGGACTGTCCATGTTGCAAATGTAAAACTTGCTGCACCATGTCCCCGCGAGACTCGCCGCTCAAGTGGATTGTGAATTTTTTCACAAAGTCATCAGTAGGGTGGTTTTTCAAATGGCGATGCTTCCTTCCAGCCTGTTTTCAATCCGCAAGCGTGCCGCTCAGCGTGACCTTCACCGTCGCGAGTATGCCCTCCGTTCTCTTCACCTCGCCTTCGATCTGGACCAGCCCACCGAGACGGCCTTCGACCTTTGCACGAATTTCCAGCATATCGCCAGGAACTGCCGCTCCCAGAATTTTCGCTCCGCGTACTCCGGTGAGCCGCACGTCAGACATCGCAAGATGAGCGGGATCTGTCTGGATGACCACGCCGCCGAGTTGTGCAATCGCCTCAATGAGAATCACTCCCGGCATCATCGGATTTCCCGGGAAATGGCCTTCTAAAAATGCTTCATCGCCTCGCACTCGATAGCGAGCCGTGGCCTCAATGCCTGGAACCAGAGAAACAAGTTCATCTAAAAAACGAAATGACGGCCCGTGAGGAAGTGACTGTAAGGCAGCTTGAAGTTCAGAATTCATTTTTAAAATTTCCGTAAAACCGTGTCCGCACGCAGCCGCTCATCGGTGTTTGGATGATCCATGGTGTAGTGCAATCCACGAGATTCTTTGCGCCGAGTGGCGCTTTCAACGATGAGACCAGCGACGGCAACAAGATTTCTGAGTTCTAAAATGTCTGCATTCACCCGGTGGCCCCAGTAAAACTCGCGGACTTCTTTTTTCAGATTTCTCAAGCGTGCCGTGGCCCGACGCAAGCGGTTATCGGTGCGGACGATGGAAACGTAGTCCCACATCAATCGACGGATCTCATCCCAATTATGGTAAATGACCACCAGTTCATCCGGCTCGGCCGTATCGCCATGTTCCCATTCAGGAATTGGCGGGGAATCGAGCACTTCCTTGTCGGGTGGATAGAGCCGCATCATTTCATCCAGAGCACGACGGGCGATCACATTTCCCTCTAGCAATGAATTCGAAGCGAGCCGATTCGCCCCATGTAGTCCGGTGCAGCCGACTTCTCCCACCGCGAAAAGCCCGCGGATCGTCGTCTTGCCATCCACATCTGTTAGGATGCCGCCGCATTGGTAATGAGCCGCTGGAACGACTGGAATGGGCTGAGTTTCACAATCGAGACCAAACTTGAGGAGCGTTTCATAAATATAGGGAAACCGTTCTTTCATAAAGCCTTTCGGCTTATGGGTGACGTCCAAATAGACGCAGGCTGCTCCCGTCCGCTTGATTTCTTGGTCGATGGCGCGGGCGACAATATCGCGCGGAGCCAGTGAGCCACGCGGGTCGATTTTTTTCGTAAAATCTTCGCCCTTTTGGTTGATGAGAATCCCACCTTCACCACGGACGGCTTCACTGACGAGGAACGAGCGCGCCTCAGGGCCGGTGGCTCCTGGATTATAAAAACACGTCGGATGGAATTGGATAAACTCCATGTTGGCAATGGACGCGCCCGCCCGCCAGCCGAGCGCCACTCCATCCCCCGTCGCAGAATCCGGGTTTGTCGTGTAGAGATAGACTTTTCCGCACCCGCCTGCTGCGAGAATGACCCGATCTGAGCGGAAAACTTTCACCTCGCCAGTCTCAGTCACCAAGACATAGGCACCCAGCACTCGATCATCCATCAGCCCGCCGAGCTTGGCCGTGGTGATGAGATCAATGACGAAATGATTTTCTAACAAGGTGAGATTTGGCGTCTGCCGAGCTTGCCCGATGAGCGCTCTGGCGATTTCTCGGCCCGTGGTATCCCGCGCATGGAGAATCCGCCGGTGCGAGTGGCCACCTTCTTTCCCGAGCTGGAAATGATCGCCCTCTTGATCGAACGAGACCCCGTAATTGACGAGATCATCAATCGCCGCCGCGCCTTCGTGGATGATCGTTTTTACAACATTTTCCTTACAAAGACCGGCTCCGGCATCGAGTGTATCGGCGATGTGGTGCTCTTCCGAATCACCGTGATCGCGCATCGTTTCAGGCAATACGGAGGCGATGCCACCCTGCGCCCAAGCCGTGTTGGATTCGTAAACTTCGCCTTTGGTGATCACGATCACCGAACCGTAACGGGCCGCCCGCAAGGCGAAGGAAAGGCCGGCGATCCCTGCACCGATCACCAAGAAATCTGCTGTCATGTCCAGCAATCATGATCCGGGATTTTCGGCGGAAAAGGTAAATTTATCATTCACTCGTCTTCGTTCGTGATCTCGCCTGACTGGAAGTCGGCCACTCGGCGGAAAATCCTGAAGCCGGATTCTCCACAGGATCGCGAGTTGTATCAATGTCACGAAGAGAAAAATACCATTACGATTAAAACTCGAACACCCCTTCCAGACCAACTTGTCTTGAAGACCCTTTCAGAAAACGAGGCAGGACCGTTCAGCCTCGATGGGAAAACAGATGAAGATTTTTAACCCGTCGCCTAGGGAGCAACGGGCGGCTTGCGTCCCCGCCTGAATCCATCGGATTTTCTATCCTCAGATCAAGAATACCCTGAGCGGTTAGGAAATTTCCTTCAGCGTTGCGCTGCCACGGGCTTTGGTTTCTGCGTCATCCTTCTGTGTGTTCGGCATGGCCAATCCCATCTCGATGTATTTTTTCGCCTCTGCTTTTCGACCCATCAAGGCATAGGTCCGGCCCAGTTCGATGACATGGACGAGGTGCTTTGGATTCAAGGCCATGGCCTTCTGGAAGCACTTCACCGCTTCATCATTCGAGGCTGCGGGCAGCCCTCCGTAAGCGATGCGGGCCAGAGTCCGCGTGGCTCCATTGATATTGGCTAAAAGCTGGTGCCAACGCCCGAGAACGTGCCAGGCATAGTCGTTCTTCGGGTCGAGCCTCACCGCTTGATCTGCAGAAATTTTAATCTTCCGCGAGGTGTCGATCTTGTCTCCAGCCCCTAAGAATGGAGTCAGTTTCCCCAGACAAATGGCGACGCAGAGATGAGAATCACCGTGCTGCGGAGCACTCATCACGGCCCGCTCGGCGTAGGCCAATCCCTTGCGGCAAGAGGCGATCTTGTCTGCCTTCTTGGGCAAGTCACTCATGCGGAGCGCGTATTGCCGGGAAATCTTTACTAACAAATCAACGTCCTTAGGTTTTAGCTGCTCGGCGGGAAGGTAATACTTGAGTGCCTCGTCGAACTCGAACTTCGCGTCATGGACGTCGCCTTGTTTAACGAGTTCTTGATAATCTGCGAAGGCAGAAATGACGGAGCAAAGAACGGCAAGTGGGACGAGCAAAAATTTCATCATTGGGAATATACCTAGAGTCGTTCCATGTCAGAATTTTTCCAGTGCGAATCACCCGCGAAGAACGAATCCGTTCGCAGTTGGCGAGCGGGAGATGAAAATTTTCTCGCGCAAAGCTGGTAGAGTAGAGAGCAACGGGCGGCGCTGCGCCAATCCCGTTGCTCCCCCTCGTCAAACCGGACGTGCGGATTTCCCGCATCCGGCTTTCCTGTAAGCCTTTCGTCATAGGCGGGTGAGTCCTAAGTTTTCTAGGTGTTGATAGTGGCTGACTCCTTGCTGACGGTGGTATTTCCTTTGGCTGCGGCGGTTGAGGTGAGTCACCAGCCGCTGACGCGTGTAGTGACTCGGTCCCGAAACGCTTTCCATGGGTAGCCGTAGTCGAAGTAGTTGCTCCAGCCGCGTAGGAAGTGGTTGAGGTCTTCAACGACTTTTGGCGTGGGTTT
>JANORE010000401.1:0-6175 GCA_031415155.1 Akkermansiaceae bacterium
ATCGTCAGCGTCGAAATGGCATCCGCCGTCACTGTGAACGATATGGGCGACCCTCCAGTGGTGGTATCGGACGAGTCCCAAGTGGTGACTCTGCCCACCGGGCGAATCCCGCTATTATCCGTATCCGGATCGCTGTTGAAATACTGGGCTCTGGAGAGAAAGATCACGTCCTGGCCGGCATTTCCACCGAAGCCGAAGCCGTCGTTGACGGAGTTTGGCACTGTATTCACACCTGCAGAGTCGTGTGACGGATTGATCACGAGGCTGGAGACAAATGCCCCCGAGGCGACGCCGGATGATTGCAATGCAGTCGCCACGTTGGAAGAATTGTTGAAAGTCCACTGGCCAAGCACATCAGCAGAAGCCGAAGAGAGGCAGTTTAATGCGAGAATGCCACAGAGGAACTGCGGAGTTTTGAGTTTAATGATCATTTTTTGGGGATTTTGGATTTTATTTCAGGGTTGAATCGAAAAACGGATTTCTTGTTACTTCGGATATTTAGCATCGCGCAACTAGCCTGTGAAGATGGCCATTTGGCCATTTTTTCAAACCTCCAAGTTCGCTCGAACCGGACAAGCGAGGCATGAAATGATTTATTGCAATGCGACTCAAGAGAGTCTTTCAACTTGGTTTCCGAATTGAAAACCAGGCTGTTTCAACTTTTCACACTCGAGGTGACGGCTGGGACTTGATCTGAGACCTCAAGGTATGATCTTGTTGGAATTTCGAATCTGGGTAAGCCAGTTTGATGGCAACTTGATGATCGGGGAGTTCGGGCTGATTTGACTGATTTGGGAAATAGACTGCAAACTGTTATTCGAATTCACCAGATAGACCCTCGAATTTGATTCGTCTCTATAGTAATAGCCGGAAAGCAGCCTCTTGGATTTTAACGCCGTGTAAGCGCGGGTGATTTTCAAATAGAGATCCGATGTTTGATATCCATTCGCGTCCAGCCAACCGGGAGCTCCAGGCTGTGAAATCGGATTGCATGGCTCTATCATATTCTCCTCGTTGTAATCGTTCCAACTGGAAATCATGATGACCTGTGGATTTTTCTTCAAAGCAGCGATCCACTGATCCATGTAAGTTGATCCTTGGTTTCTGCTGAGGGATTGACCGCTGCCGTCACCGAAATGAGTCGTATCAAAACCTGGGCAAATTGCCATACAGGTTGCACTCGAGACTGTATTGGAGACATTCCAGCCCCACCAAGCATCCCAGTTGTATCCATTGGTCGCAAAATTCAAAATAGGGTTGTTGGCATCGACTTTACCAGTTGCCCGTGCAACTGAGAACCGGTAGTCATACCAATAGGGCAATGGTACAGTCGCTTTCCCCTGATCGTAAGCCATGTAGGTCACGAGCAGTGGTAAGCCATTGAAATGAAAATAATTGTTCTGATTGGCAACGAGAGTATTATAGACATTATTAGATTCCAACTGTGCAGCATTGTTAATCGTATCTAATGTTGCATTGGCCGAATTCCACAACGGACCGCCGATTGCAGCGGCAGCCGGAAGGCCATTCTGTAAGAACTGTAAGGTATTTGACAGGGAATTCCCCACACCCACACCGTTAGTAAAATCTGACACGATGAACTGGATTCCAACACTCGCCATCTGCTCACTCTGATATTTTTGAGTTTGTAATACAGTCTGTGTATAGTATCCGTAAACTAATTGATTGTTCGAATCCTTATAATAAGGACAGTAACGAGCATTGGCCCAGTTCACTGCGGGCTGTCCACTGCCTGGATCCCACCATGGGGTGTACCAGCAGCCAATGGTAGAACTGCACGGTGCCGAGCCATTAAATATCTTGTCGGCGTGAGCGAAAGGGGCACTGGCCAGCATGATGCTGGCGCTGGCGATAACGGTCGCACGCCGAGCGTGATCTTCTAATCTCTGAAACACTAGAAGACGAACCATTGCGCGGATTGATTGACGACGATTTGGGTTATTTTTCATATTTGATTCACATGAAGAATAACCCCTGACTGATTGTTTGTGAAGGTGGCCAATTGGCCATATTTCAAGTGCCGCGTTATTGAGTGCCAGGCGCCACTGGGCAAAGTATAGCACTTCAAGATGCTTTGATTCGGTTCACTTTGCCACCAGCCCCGGGCAGTCGCTGCTAGACAGTGCAGCAGGCCCCTCGCTGAAGTGGTTGTTTCGGAAAACCAGCGAAGCCGCATGGCTGGCGGAGACTCCACCATCAATCTGGTTATTTTCCAAAAGGATGTTGCTGAGCGGCATCGCGCTTGCGGATGCGGGCGTTCCACTGGCTGTCGTTCCTTCCCGCCAGCCTTGGATGGCAATGGCGTTGCTGAGATTGCCACGACCTTGGCGGAGCACGCAGTTCCGGACCACACTGCCAGAGGGGAATGGTCCCTCGACCGTATCGCTGTAAAAGAATAACAGCGCATCCGACTCGCAGCCGTCGAGTGTCACCGGCGACTGGAAGCGGCAGCTGTTTCCAATCCGACAGCGGCGAATGGTTGTATCCAGGTTTGAGGTGCTCATGTCCCACACCACGCAATCCTTTGCCAATCCTTCCAACTTCCGGTCGAGGAGCAGTTCGAGATCGGGCGCGAGGTCCGGTCGACCTCCCTTTCGGAAAATCTCGCGGATCTCCCGGATACCAGCCGGGGCGAGGCGGCGCGTGCCGTCGGCGGATAGAACGAACGCATTGCCGCCGACCTGCATCGGCATGTATTGGATCGGGAAAATCTGCCGGATAAGCACGCGGTCGGGTGCCGGGACGTCGATGACGCGCCAGCCGTGTGTGGAGATGTTGAAGGCATCGTCATTCATTCCTTCCAGCACGCATCCTTCGAAAAGCAGCTTGCCGCGGTTTCCCTTCACATGGAATCCATCACGCCAGCTCGAAGTGATGCGCCCGCTGCCCGGTTGCGGACGGATGTGGGTGTTGCGGAAAACCAGTTCACCTGAGTTGCGGACAATTTCCCATGCGAACCACGGCGCGGACCAGGTTTCCATTTGCTCCACCTGCACATTCTTGCAGCCGTCGATCACTGTCATTGCTCCCGGTCCACGACGATGGGCGACACCGGCCACAGGCAGGCTGACCGTGGTGGACCCCAGCACGAGTTTTCCCAGCACCCATTCCGGCAAATTTTTCTCCCCTTCCAACCACACCACTCCCGGCTCTCCGGCGGCAGGCGTTACCTTCTGAAAATAGTAGTGCTCGCTCTCAGTCGCGTATTTCCCCTTGAGCCAAATCATGCCAAAGAACGCCTGTTCACCGTCCTGACTGGTGGGGCCACCGATTTCTCCCATCCGCGCGGCGTCATAGAGTCGCACTTTGAGCTTCTTGCCGCCCTCTGCCTGATCGATCACCACCGCTTCCGCCACGGGCGAGGGAGTCACGTCGATGTTGATGAACCCGATCTTGAGGTCTTCACACGAAGTCGCCTTGAGGAAGCGTAGATCCTTGTGAACGAGAAAAGTGGATTCCCCGCCGTCGATGCCCAAGCCTTTCAAACCATCAAGCCGGAACACGTAGCGCTCCGTGCCCGACGCTACAAAAATCTGTTTCTTGTCAGGAAAGCGGATGGTCACCGGTTGCTTTGCCGCACGCGCTGCATCCAGTAATTTTTGAATCGCCGGGCCGTCGTCTGTCACGCCATCGGCCACCAAGCCGAAATCCTTCGCAAGCAGCACTTTCGTCTTATCACTCTTCCCTCGGGAACAGCTCGCCATGAGAATCAAGCCAAGCATCAACAGTCTTCCGGTCTGTAGAAGAAATTTCAAATTCTGCACCGGGATTGAGATGTAATGTTGGGTCATTTTTCACCATAGACCTCGACTTCGGTGAGGAAGATGAAGGTGTTCGGGTATTGCACGACCGCATCGTGATGGTCGGTGCTGCTGAGTTTGACAAATCTCGCCGATGTTGCGGTCGTCTTGATGGTAGCTGTTTCCGCACGGTTTTGGCTAAACTCGTGCTTGCCCACTGCGGTGAAGGTCTCGTTCCCGCCGATGCTAACCGATACCACGATGGTTTTGGTGGAACCGAAGGGGGGCACGCCGAACTTGATGGCGGTGATGTCGCACAATACCCCCAGATCGATCACTTGGTCTTTTGGGAAAGTGTCTTCATCGTTCGTGGCAAAACATTGCTTGGCATCGGCAATCCATGAACCGTCGGTCAACTGGCCATTGGCATTCCAACCGTGGACGTTCGGGTTTGTACACGTGTAGCGCGCGTGGCGGGCAAGATTGATAGGGCCGGGTGTTCGGAAGGCGTTCATCGGCAAATTCTCGCTATTGAAGGCATTGATCACCGGGCATTGGTTCCATGCGTAGCGGACTCGGGTGGGGGACTGCACTTGCACGCTCTGGAGGATGACACGGTTTCCATCGGCCTTTGCAGTCGCCGGGAAGAAGGAGTCGTCCTCACCTGCGATTTCAAACCCCGTGAGCGCTTGTCCATCCAGTGTCTTGATGCCCGCAGCGGTATCATCGAAAGTTACAGTCACCAAATTATCCTTGATGACGAAGGACTTGAATTGGGGGCCGGTGGATGCCGGAACTTTGATTCCGTAGGTATGTGCCATCGCCAGTAGGGCAAGGCGGCGACCGACGTCCTGCTTGTTTCGCGGATGGATGTCATTGAACTCGCCAATATCATTGATGACTGCCATGCTGGTATTAGTGATGGTTTGTGACGCCTTGGTTTGCGCGACCCAAAACTCAGGCAAGCGGGTGGGTTCGAAGTTATAGTTACAAGGTGCAAGTTGCACAAAATAGAATGGAAAATCCCCTTGTCCCCAGACTTTGCGCCATCCGCCGATCAAGGCTTTCATTTTGTCTGTGTAGCTCTCGGTGTCCCCTGCAACGAGATTGTTTTCCCCCTGATACCAGAGAGCACCGCGAATGGCATAGGGGACCAGCGGATGGATGTGTCCGTTGTAGAGACTGGTAGGCTGTGATCCGTTATTGATCAGGTAGCTAAGGGCCGGGGGCGGCAAGGGCAGCTCGGCATGGTTCGCAATGGCGGACCGCGCAGCCTTCTCAAATGTGGTGATGGCATCCAAACTCCGAAGCAGGGAGGCGCGGTAATCGTCATCTACCTTAGAGAGCCAATCATGCGATGCCTTGAGTGAAGGCACCATGGCAAATCCCTCAATTGGAGTCCACGGCTCGATCGATGTCCCGCCAAAAGCACTTTGGATCACGCCTACGGGCACATTGAGTGTTCGGCGGAGATGACGGGCGAAGTAATAGGCGGTGCCCGAGAAGCCTCCTTCATTGCCAGTGGTGCGCAGCGTCTGTGGGGTGGTCTGCAACCACGCAGTTGCGGTAGGCAGCGCGGTAGCGGCTCTTGGCGAAAACACCCGATTGATCGCGCGGATGCGAAGTAAGGGATCATTCGAGGCAGCGATCTCGATGTCCGGGTTCGAGCATTTTTCAACGCCTATTTCCATATTGGATTGTCCTGAACACAGCCAGACTTCACCGACGAGGACGTTTTGAACTTCGATTTTATCCGCACCGGATGAAACTGTCATCACACCATTCTCCGCGCAGGCGGGCATCGGGTTGAGTTTGATCATCCACTGCCCTTTAGCGTCGGTCTTGGTGTTTTGCGATTGTCCGGCGAAGCTGACCATTACTTGAGTTCCGGGCTCAGCAGTTCCCCAGACTGGAGCCTGCATTTCTCGTTGGAGAATCATGCTATCGCCAAATGGCGCTGCGAGCATGAGGGAGGCACCATAGGCGCGGGAACAAAGAATGGCGGTGAGGGCGATCAAGCGTGGAATCATGAGTGTTTAAGAATACGGAAGCTGTGTTTTTTCGATGAGTTGCTTGGGCGCAGCCAATGCATTTTAGGAGTCCGAGTTACGGGCCAGATAGGATCGCCACCGTAACAGAGTTTTACGGACTCTACCTCCACAGTTCGATAAATCCGCAACAAACAACCACGAAATCCGCGACCTGTGAAGTTGGCCATTTGGCCATATTTTCCAAAGCTGGCTTTGACGCAGGATCAGCTTTCTTTTTTCACGGCGCCTCACCATTTCGATTCACGTAGTTGACAAATGGCAGAATGGGTCCACGGTCGCTTTATTCACACGGAAACGCTTTCCATCAAAGTCACCAATACCGAAAAAAAATCGCAGTGCAAAATAGCACTTGAGATGAAGTCC
>JANORE010000402.1:0-2274 GCA_031415155.1 Akkermansiaceae bacterium
GCCTTCGACATCTCACTCTCGATGGAAATCGATGACTTCATGGATGAAGGTGAGAAAGTCCAACGCATCACGGTGGCTAAAAAAGTCGTCGATGATTTCATCAGCCGCCGGGCGGAAGATCGCATCGGCCTGATCGCCTTCGCTGGCAGACCACGAGATGCAAGCCCGATCACGCTGGATCATCAATGGTTGAGAAATTCCTTAAACGCACTGCGGCTCAATGACCATCGAGACTTAGGCACGATCAAGGAGCAAGGCACAGCGATCGGTTCCGCTCTCTCCGCTGCGGCCGTCCGGCTCCAGGCGAGAGATGCCAAAAGCAAAATCATCGTTTTGACGACTGATGGCGCGAGTAATTCGGGAAAAATATCCCCGCTCGAAGCCGCCCAACATGCGAAAACTCTCGGCATAAAAATTTACACCGTTGCCATCGGCACGACCGAAGGACGCGTGGAGAGAAGCGTGATGAGATTTCCCTACCAAGAATTCGACTTACCCACGCTGCAAAAAATCGCAACCATGACTGGCGGTGAACACTATTGGGCGCAAGATCTTGCGGCGTTGAAAAAAACCTTTTCCACGATCGACCGCTTGGAAAAAACGAATGCGAAAAGCCTGACCGTGATTGATGATAAAGAGCTATTTCCTTGGCTCGTGGGTTTCGCATTACTCGCCGCTTTGGCTTCCGCCATTTACATTTCCCTAAATCCTTCACCTTCTGCTTGATCCTATGAGTTTCGCGCAACCCGGCTGGCTCGCCTTGCTACTTCTACTCCCCATTTTGGGAGTCGTGGCAATCCTGACCGCGCGCTCGCGACGGAAGCAATGGGCGGCATTTGTGGCTCCACGGTTGCGGGATGTTTTGCTGAAACGCGGCAGCTCACTGCCTCGCTGGTTCGCGCTATTTTTCCTCCTCACTTCTTGCGCCGCGATCATCGTCGCTCTCGCCCGTCCTAGAGGCGATGCGGGCACGCGAACTGAGAAAACGCTGGGGCGAAATGTCATGATCGCACTCGATATTTCGAGGAGTATGCGGGTGAAAGACGTGTCGCCAGATCGCCTCACCCAAGCGAAAGTGATGATCTACGAGTTATTGGAATCCATGCCGAACGAGCGCATCGGCTTCATTGGTTTTGCGGGCACGCCTCACTTGTATGCTCCGCTCACGATTGATCACACCGCCGTGCGTGAGACGATCGAGCAGATTGATCAAGAATGGGCACCGCTTGGTGGCTCAGATTTATCCGCAGCCATTCATCTCGCCACTGAAACCTTGAAAAAAACGGGGCAAAAAAACAACGCTCTGGTCATCCTCAGCGACGGCGAGGAAGTCACCGATGACCAACAGGAAATGGACCTCGATGCGGCGATTGCCGAGGCAGAACGCTTTGGGGTTTACGTCGTCAGCATCGGAGTAGGCACCGAAAATGGTGGCTTCATTCCAAATCCGAACCACTACAATGGCCAGACTCTCGATCCATCCGGGCGCCCCGTCATCAGTCGCCTCCAAGCCGATGAGCTGCGGAAACTCGCGACCGGCACGAAGGGGCAATTCGCGCTTGCTGGCTCAGGCCTAGACATTCCAGAGCTGGTGAAATCGGTCGTCGCTGGACTGGATGCCTTCGAAATGGAAGGGCGCGAACGCAGAATTTCCATCGAATTTTACCAATGGCTCGTCCTTCCGGCGATTTTGTTTCTCATGGCTTCGATCATCGCCGGGACTCGCTGGAAAGGTCTCCAAGTGGCCATCTGGACCGCTGGAATTTTTCTAACGGCCAATCAGGCAGACGCGAGTGACGCCATCCGCGCGAAAGACGCACTCGCCGGAAAACGCTACGAAGAAGCTCAGAAAAAATACCATGAACTCGCCGAGAAATCGAAATCTGGAGAAACCCGTGCCCGCTATCGGCTCGGTGAAGCGGCGGCGGCCTACCGCATACAAGACTTCCGCGCAGCCCGCACGGCATTCAGCCAGTCGCTGCTTTCGCAAGACTCTGAAGTTCTCGCAAATGGCCACCTCGGCATGGGAAATTCCCTATTTCAGCTCGGCTGGAAAGGTCTGACTGGTGAGAATTACCCGACCGATCCTGCGTCCATCCCTGACCTGAATCGCTTCGATACCATCGTCAAAGAAGCCCTTGCGAAATTACGTGAATCCGAAGCTGAGTCTTATGGCGAAGATGAGGAAACGGGAGGGCCGAACCTTTTCGAACCACTCATCACCAATTGGGCCGACTCGGTGAGACATTACAAGTCAGCGCTTACCGTGGAAAA
>JANORE010000403.1:0-4941 GCA_031415155.1 Akkermansiaceae bacterium
CAAAAGAGGTAAAGCCGCGCAATACGAGACCAGAAAAAGTCGATACAGAGACGATTGATTCACCATGAGATTCAGCACAGATTAGTGGGGAATACCATCAAGGCAACGCTCAATCCAATTTGGTAAATCTCATCGAGAAACAAGAAATCGGCTCCATCAAGCAGTGAGATGCCTGATGCGTCGCAGAGTTTTACACCGAGAACAGCGAAGTGATCGAGTGACCATCGTGGATCCGCCGGATGGCCTCGCCCAGCAGAGGTGCGACACTGAGCACTTGGACTTTCGGACCCGCTGCTTGTGGCACGGAATCGGTGGTGATGACTTCCTCAATCATGGAATCACGGATTCGCTGATGAGCCAGATCCCCGAGGATGGCATGGGAAACCCCTGCGTAGATGCGTTTCGCCCCATTTTTGTGGAGAATTTCTGCGGCAGCCGTCAGCGTTCCGGCCGTTTCCGTCATGTCATCGACCAGTAAAACATCGCGCCCTTCGACATCGCCGATGACATTCATGGCTTCGACTCGAGTCGCGCTGACACGATGTTTGGCCACAATCGCAAGTTCCGCGCCGAGGGCGTCCGCGTAGGCACGGGCCATTTTCACCCCGCCGACATCGGGTGAAACCACGGTGAGATTTGAAGTATCAGGATGGCGCTCACGAAGATAGCCGATGAGCACGGATTTCGCATAAAGATGATCGACCGGAATATCGAAAAATCCCTGAATCTGGGGGGCATGGAGGTCCATGGTGAGAACACGATTGACGCCTGCGGAAGTGAGTAAATTCGCCACCAATTTGGCAGTGATTGGAACCCGTGGTTGATCCTTCCGATCTTGGCGAGCATAGCCGAAAAATGGCATCACGGCCGTGATCCGCTCGGCGCTGGCACGGCGGGCAGCATCCACCATGATGAGGAGCTCCATGATGTTGTGGTTGGTCGGCGGGCAGCTCGGCTGGATGATAAAGACATCCGCACCACGGACGTTTTCGTTGATTTTCACTTCCGTTTCTCCATCGGGAAAGGCTGAGACATGCACATCGGCAAGTGGTTGACCTAAGTTTTCTGAGATACGCTCGGCGAGCGCGCGGTGAGCGGTTCCACTGATGATTTTCATGAAAAAAGTGTGTCAACGATGTGACAGCCCGATTGTTGACAGCGGAAAGTCGGTCGGCAATACTTAGCTTAGAAATTATCTAACTCATTTTTTGATGTCACTGAATCCAACCGAGCCAATCACTCGCGAATCGCAAATCGTCGGTCCAGACGCTACAAAAATCGCGCTTTGGGCCTCGGTGATATTGGCGGCAGCGATTCTTTACTGGTTTTACGGGATGGTGCCGCGCTACGGGCCAATCCGAGATCAGTCCGCCATCGACTGGATCATTTACAGCGCTTGGAATGCAGAAAATGATTACGAACATGGCAAATTATTTCCTTTGGTCGTGGTAGGTTTGATCATTTACCGGCTCAAGGATCTGAAGGCGGCAGTTTCAGGGAGTGATTTGCGAGGGTATTTACCGATTTTCTTAGGGGCGTTATTTTACCTGATCGCATACCGGACCTTCCAGCCACGGATCGCCATGGGCGGCTTGCCATTCATCCTTCTGGGTTCCGCATGGTCGTTATGGGGTTGGCGCGTCGCTAAAATATTGGTGTTTCCACTATTCTTCTTCTGGTTGGCCATCCCACTACCGGGCTTTCAGCAAGCAACGACCCACTTGCAGCTTTTAGCAACTTCACTCGCGCATCATGGCTCCGGATTATTTGGTGTAGAAACTTACGTGGAAGGAACCAAGGTGCTGCCGCTGAAAGGCGATTGGCAACCGCTAGATATTGCGAAAGGCTGCAGTGGTATGCGTTCGCTCATGGCACTTTTAATGATCTCGGCGGCTTGGGCCTATATCGCGAAGATGGCCCTATGGAAAAAAATCACTTTATTCCTTATGGCGTTTCCCTTGGCGATTCTAGGTAACTCTCTGCGAGTGATTTCAATTTTTGTAATCGCCGAATATGGAAATGCCGAGTGGGCCGCAGGCACATGGCATGACTGGTCCGGCCTCCTCTTGTTTTATCCATTTTCATTGCTGATTTTGCTATTGGTTCACTCGGTATTGGAAGGTGGATTACCTTGGAACAAAGCTAACCAACGACAACTGCGGCGGGTGAATGTCACTCGCGCAGAAATGTCAAAATCTGTCCTCCCTGAATGATGAAAAAAGCTTGGCTACTACCTCTATTCTTGGGGGGCACCCTGAGTGCCATTTACTTTTTGCCCAAGGCTGGCGCAGTCGCTCAGTCCGCAGTGAAAATGGACCTACCCGACACTTCGGCAGCATGGCAATTTAATAAAAGAATTGCCAGTAAAGAGGAGCTACAGGCTCTGTCTGCCGATACTCAATTCTCTAAGGCAATCTGTCTCACCGCCCGCCCAAGTGAGTATAACTTGGATGGCAATCCCATCCCTGATCGGATTGATTTATCTATCGTCCTTTCTGGCTCGGATTTAAATAATTCCATTCATCGTCCAGAGCGCTGTATGCCAGCCCAAGGCCATACGATTCTTTCGTCGAGCGACCAACCTTTGAAGCTGTCTAACGGTCGTCAATTTAAAGCAAAGCGTCTCGTTTCGGTGCAGTCACAACAAGTCGCTCAAACGAAAGAGCGAGAGGAATACGTAAAGTATAATTGCGTGACCTACTACTTCTTCGTCGGACACGATCAGGTAACTAATAATCATTTGGGCCGAACCTTTATCGACATCAAAGACCGCGTCGTCCGCGGAATGGATCAACGTTGGGCCTACGCCTCAGTTTCGATGTGGTATGGGAAGGTGCCTTGGATCGATAAAGAAGTTACTCTCGCAGAAGTAGATACCAAACTTCAGAAATTTCTGACCGTCTTTGCTGAAAAGCAAATCAACTGGGATCAAATCGCTCAGTAATTCGTCGCTTCTCGGAAATGGGATTCTACTCGACCTTCGCTCCTTGGAGGTAAGTGATTGCCTTGTCGATGTAAGCTAAATGATCCGCGCGTTGATTGGCCGAAATATCTTGGGGCAACTCGCGAGCAAGAAGAATCCGCTCCTTCGCATCCTTGAAATAACGGAGTGCTTCTGATGGGCGACGAGCCGCCCAAGATGCGGATGCCATTTTACTCAGTAAGCTCCCCGCACGGTAATGGGCCCTCGAACCGTTTTGCGGAGTCGTCAACAAGTTATATACTTCTAAAGCTTTCATATACTTCCCATTCGCTTCCCGAGCAACCCCCAGACTTTCGTAAATGATCGGTCGTAGTGCATTCACTTTTGAACTATGCGACTGAACTTTTTGAACCGCTTCATCAATCTGTAAATAAGCAGCTTCAAGTGATTCTAAAGACCTCGATGGATCATTCACGTCGAATCCACGAGTTGCTTTATCCAGAAGATGATTGGCAAAAAAGTAGTGTGCATTGAAAGCAAGCTCCATGCCTCCCTGAAGAAGAGCCGCCTGTTCGTAAAACTTTTCAGCTTCTGAATCACGCTTCATTTGACTCAGTAGATTTGCCAAATTGATGGCGATACCGGGATCATACGCATGCAGGCGTTGAGCTTGTCCGTAATCATCAATCGCCGCTACGATGAATTTTTCGGATTTCTCGCCGTTGCTCGAAGCTGCCATCGCCTGCGAAATACTCGCCCGTTCTTGGTAAAACGTAAAATGGGGCCAGATAGAGATCGCCTGGGTCAGTGCATCCGCTCTCGACTCATTGGTAGAAATTTCAAATTTACTCAGATGACTTGCCCATAAAGCATGAGTGACTTTGGTGCCTTTCCATCCCGTCGAAACGAGTAACCCAATGGAAGCAGCCGCTGCTAAAGAAAGAAGTATTTTCGATCCGATGATTTGATAAGTTTTGATCTGCTCGGACTGAGAACGGGTGAGTTTTCCTAAACAAATTCCTAATAAGATCACTCCCGGAAGCAGGTGAAAAACAAAACTAAAACAAGACTGAGTCAACATCCCTGCAAGTGCGGCGAGACCTCCAAGTCGCCACGAATCTACAGAGTCCAGATCCTGTAATGCTTTTGAAAAAAGCATTCGTATCAATGCGGTGACAGAAATGATCCCAAGGAATCCCGCCACCAGAACTGCGCCGATGATCCCATAGTCCGTGGCCGCTTGTAATAACTCATTGTGGACTTGTTCAGGCTTACGAGTGGTCGCGGTTCCTTGAGCCGTCGTTTCTAAAAATTGATAACTTTCCCAGCTAAAGCTCCGACTGCCGCCACCAGTCCATGGATGCAGATCAATCGTCGAAACCGCAATACCCATGAAATAGAGTCGATAATTATTATCGAGTAGTTGGACAACACCATCTCCGGCATTGCGGATTTTTTGGGAAGCTTGCCAACCTGAAAATAGAAATGTGCCGATCGCGAGGATAACCAAGGGAGCACCTATCAGGATAGGACCGAACCATTTCGCGTTGCGACGTTTTCCTACAATCAATGCACCACCTACCAAAACACCACAACCGATCGAAGCACCTAGAATACCTCCGCGAGATCGAGTAAAATAGACAGCGACGAGACCCGCAATGGCGATCAACCCCCAAAAAATACGGGTTGCAGAATGATATTTTCCTAACAATGCACCTGCCGCAATGATCAGTGAAGATGCGATCAGATAATTGGCGGCTTCGTTATAATGTGCATAAAATCCTGCTGGAAATGGTCCAGCTAGAGATTTGAAAATGGGACTATAGAATGGGTCTAAAACTTGCTTTCCAATCACTAATACATTTGCCAACAAGAGCAGGGCGATTCCCCATAACAAAATCCGTTCTGCGAGCGCATTCCCTTGGATCGCACGGATGCTGATAAACGCGCCGACCGTTCCTGCCAGCAGCATTAAATCGGCCTCACCCAACTGGGCGACCGGTGAAAACCAAGCTCGC
>JANORE010000404.1:0-4854 GCA_031415155.1 Akkermansiaceae bacterium
CTTTTGCTTCGATGCCGAGGGAGATTTTGCCTAACCGTTCAAGCAATGCCATCGGCGGCAACGACTCCCGCTAGCTCGAGGAAACCGCCTGTCTCCGCAACTACGCCGGGAGCGTTGCCTCATGGTTCGTATACCTTAGCAGTTTGGTTGCGGTTGGTTTGCTTCTCCTTGCGGGTGGCCCGCAAAACGAACATCCGCTCAATTTAAAGTGTCAGATAAATAAACGAATAGGAAGATGTGGCTGCATCCGGCTACACGGAGAAATCTTGGACAGCTCACCGCAGACGGATGCCATTTCGTAGGGCCAGCGAAAGCGGAGCTAGCCTGCGGCTATGAAGGAATCGGCCGGATGGCAGCGGTGGAAGATGGGTTGGAGAAGATCGCAAGTTTTACGCAGTGAGTGCCGAGTTATACTTCGCTGGCTTGTTGAACGATTGTGCGGACTGCGGTTGCTAATTGTGAGTCCTCGTATTTCGCCTCAATGTTTATTGCGCCTTGGTATTTCGCCTCATGCAGAATCCGGAAAAATGGCCGGAAATCATCGCCTTTGATGCCTGGCGCGGTTCGCTCGGCTTTTTCTGCAATCTCGATGTGGGCGACGACATCCATCGCTGCCTTCAGCTCGGCAGGGCCATCATTCATGACGGCCATGTGATACAAATCTGCAAGGAGGCGGATGTTAGGGTGATTTACCGCGCGGATGAGGGTGGCGGCCCGCGTGATGTGATTGATATAGTTACATTCTGCAGCGCGGAGTTGCTCGATGGTCACGGTGATTTCTTGGGCGGCAGCGAGCGGACCCATCTGTTTGAGAAGAGAGATAAACTGTGCATCTGCTTTCTCAATGGGCCAGCCATCCGGAACGCGGCGAGCACCGCTGCTGCCGAAGACGATGAGTTTTCCACCGAGTTTCTTCATGCGGCGAAAACTGATATCCGCCCACTCGAGGACCAGCTCGTGATTCGCCTCGGGGCCTACGCAGCGAAGGTGCGCAGGGCGGATGAATCCATTGCAGGCGAAAATCGGTAATGGGCAACTGGAGAGTTCCGCACGTTTTTTTTCGAATGAATCTTCGGACTGATCCGGCATCAACAAATCACCCACGCCGCAGGTGAGAAAATCGATCCCTTGAGTTTTAAGATAGCTGGCTTTTTCTGCGGCGGCGGAGATGCCGATGGCTGAAAATAGCTTGTGCTTCGAGGGAACTGGCTGGCCGTAGGCATGGGATCCAAGACCTACGGCAGCGAGTATCTGCGCACTGCCTTTGATGAAACTGCGGCGAGAATTTTTGAAGTGTGAGTGCATCACAAGATTCAAAGATGGAAGATTTTCCCGCCTGCCATGACTTCTTGGGTGTTTTCATCAAAGGTCACCCGCTCGCCCGTGCGGGCTGCGGCATTGGCCATGATGGTGGCGATGGAATGTTGGTAACCCGCCTCGACTGGGGCGTGCGTCTCCTTGCGGGATCGCAAGCACTCAAGCCAATTCTTCATGTGGGCGATGGTGAGTTCATCGGCCCCAGTGTTGGCGGCAGTTGTCGCAGGTTTCGCGGCTTTCAGTCTATAGTCTGCGAGGAGATTGGGCGGAAGATTCATGGCGCTGGCCATCTCTTGTTGGAGGCCGCCATTCGAGGTGACCTTGCCGGTGGCGAGATTGAGTTCACCTCCGTTTGAGTAATAGATTTCTTTAGTTTCACCGGCAGAATTACTGAAGCGAGAGCTATAGTTCACTTGGAATCCGCTAGAGAGATCATCCAAGGGGCCGTAATCAAAAACAGCGGTGAGCGTGTCGAAATTGGTGCGGCCATCTTTCCACTGATAGATTCCACCATTGGCTGCCACCGAGCGAGGGTGGGGAAGTCCCGTAAACCAATGGATCGTATCGATCTGATGGCACATCCATTGGCCGGGAATTCCGGACGAGTAAGGCCAGAATAAGCGGTATTCAAGAAACTTCCTCGGATCCCATGGGTCGTCCGGGCGGTTTACGAGGAAACGTTTCCAATCGACATCTTTTTCCTGGATGGAGGAGACGAGTTTGGGCCGCCGCCAGCGCCCGGGTTGATTGACGTTCCATGTCATATCCGCAGCGACGATTTGGCCGAATTTTCCACTCTTTAGATACTCATTGGCCGCTTGATAGATCGGGCCGGAGCGGCGTTGGGAGCCGATTTGGACGATTCGGTCCGAGGCTTTTACCGCTTTGAGCGCGGCGCGGGCATCTGCCATGGTTTCTGCGAAGGGCTTCTCACAATAGATATCGCAACCCGCGTTGATGCCTTCGATGGCGTGGATCGCATGTTGGAAATCCGCTGTTGAAATGATGACGGCATCGAGTTTCGCTTTTTCATAAAGCTCCTCGTTGTTGCGATAGACTTCAATGGCTTGGCCGAAATTCTTCGTGAAATAGGCCTTCGCTTCCTCACGACGGGTACTCCAAATGTCTGATACGCCCACGATCTCACAGTTGAACCCATCCGCCACAGCCTTGTAAGCCGGCAATAATGATGTGGCTAAGCGATCTGAAAACCCAACGATGCCGATGCGGATTCGCTCATTGGCCCCACTGATGCGGTCCTGGGCGCGGGCGGTTGTGAGAGTCTGGTTAGCGAGGAGGCCAAGGGCACTCAGGGAGCCAGTGCGGAGGATTTCACGTCGGTTCATGGTCGTCATGGAGTTTTGAAGAAGATCTTTTTCAAGTAACGAATCACTCTGCGGGACTCTTACAAATACAACCAGGAAATGGGTAAATCGTGAGATTTTGAGAGGTTTCAAAGATCTCTCCGCGTTGCGCCAATGAATGATGACACCGGGGAAGTGAGGTCGTTGCGCCATGATTCATGACACCCGGACTTGTTCGGGTTTATGGGGGGGGGGAATGGCGGATTTGGAAAGGCCCGCCGCAGCCTGCTCCAGCGGGCGCGGCGATGGGGGCCTCGGGTTGGGTTTCTCCGGCGCGGTGTTTTAAAACGGACTGTGTTTTAAAACGGACCGAAATTATAAAGAAATTTTTTGCTTCGATGCCGAGGGAGATTTTGCCTAACCGTTCAAGTAATGCCATCGGCGCCAACGATTCCCGCTAGCTCGAGGAAACCGTCTGTCTCCGCAACTACGCCGGGAGCGTTGCCTCATGGTTCGTACACCATTGCAGCTTGGTTGCTTGCGGTTGGTTTGCTTCCCCTTGCGGGTAGCCCGTAAAACGAACATCCGTGGTGATCAAAAAATTTACTTGTTCCCGCCATGGATCAGCACCTCGCCGCAGTCGGCATCCTCGTTTTCTACACCAACGTCTTCTGGGGCGGGCGTTCAGAGATCAAGCCATCGGAAATTTCGGGATCTGCAACGCGGGTTCTTGAATGTGATCTGTGATGGTGAAATGGCCACTTCTCCTCATAACCCTCAAATCCACCAATCTTGATGCGCGACCGTCTATTTCAAAGCGTGCTGATTCTTGCATCGCTACCGATGCTAGTTTATCCATAGCGCATGAATCTAGCTGATTTCCGCAAAGAATATTCAAGTCGTGGGCTGCGAAGTGAGGAAATGGATCGCGATCCCATCCGCCAATTTTCCGCGTGGTTTGATCAGGCGACTCAGATGGAAATCCACGAGCCGAATGCGATGACGCTGGCCACCGTGGATGAGATGGGGATGCCTTCGCAACGCACCGTTTTACTCAAAATTTGTGATACTCGCGGGTTCACGTTTTTCACCAATTATACCAGCCGCAAGGCGAAGCATTTCGAGCGAAATCCACAGGCGAGTTTGTTGTTTCCTTGGATCACCTTGGAACGGCAAGTGATCGTTCAAGGCGCGGTGGAGAAGATCGACACTGCCGAATCCCAGGAATATTTCAACTCACGACCCAGAGAATCCCAGATCGGTGCTTGGGTTTCTAACCAAAGTGAAGTCATTCCATCGCGGGAATTTCTCATGCAGAAACTCACGGAAATTCGTGAGCGATTCGGTGATGGGGAGATTCCGCTGCCGCCGTTCTGGGGCGGTTACCGCCTCGTTCCACAGACGCTCGAGTTCTGGCAAGGTGGCCCCGCTCGGCTGCATGATCGCTTTCTCTATTCGCTGGAAAATGGCGACTGGAAGATGGATCGCCTGTCACCCTAAGATCTCCCCCACCAGTGACTCAACCCTATCTCTCGCTCGAAGCCGAGCTACATGATGCTTTCTGGGACGCGGAGGATGATGGCTCCGAGGTCCGACTGATGGCCGCATTTCTCAAAAAATTCCCCGGTAAGGCGTTAGAAATCGGTTCGGGTTCTGGACGCCTGATGTTTCCACTCGTCCAAATGGGACTGGATGTAGAAGGGCTGGAGTTATCGAGAGACATGTTAGAGCTTGGAAAAATGCGAGCGCAACGCCTCGGCATTCAACCGATTGTTCATGAAGGCGACATGTCGGACTGGGATGATACTCGGAAATTTTCCGCGCTGTTAGCACCTGCTTTCACGCTGCAATTGGCCAGCGATCCTGAGAAAACTCTGCGGCATTGGCACGGATTGCTCGAAAACGGCGGCGGACTTTACCTCACGATTTTCATGCCGTACGCCGAGCTGCTTGGTGATTTACCGGAAAATCAATGGTATGAAGATCACCGAGTCACGCTGCCAGATGGGCGGCTTGGCTTGTTAGAAACTCGGCATCGCTTGGACCGGACTCGGCAGCTTGTCGAGCGTGAGCACCGATATTCTATATCAGGTGATCCACCGCTGACTCATCACTCACGTCAGACGATCCGTTGGTTCGAGCATGGCGAAATCATTTCTCTGCTGGCAGACTGTGGATTTTCCGTGGATCGGTTTTTCTTGGACTTCGACCCAGATCGCGTGGTCGCCGATCC
>JANORE010000405.1:0-12627 GCA_031415155.1 Akkermansiaceae bacterium
GGCCTACTCGAATGGACCAGAGATGCAGAACTCAAGCAAACCACCTTTGCCTACGATGCTTGGGGGCAAGTGAATAGAATCACACACCATGATACGGAATTCCAAGTCATGCTGAACGATGGCCGTGGCGATGTCTTAGAAGTAACCGATCCCGAGAATCGTATGACTGTATATAGATATAACAAACGCCGTCAGCTACACACCACCACCTTGCCGCCTATCCCCGGTGAACCTACTGCAGTCATCACCCAAAATTACGATGATGCCGGGAACCTAGAAAGCTCGGTGGATGCCAAAAGCAATAGTACTGGGATGGCGGTCAATCAGATCGGCAATGTCACCACCACGACCCTGCCTGCGATACCCGTAGTAACAGGCGGCTCACTCGATAACATCGTTACCACGCAGTATGATCTGCGCGACTGGGTGGACTATACGAGCAATTCGCTCAACCACCGCGTCACCACCACCTTCGATGCCGCCCACCGCGTCAAGACCACCAAAGACCCGCTCGATCGCATCACAGAACTATTTTATGATTTAAACAGCCAAGTCACTGAAGTGAGAGATCCGCTGCTCCGTAGCACCCAACAAGCTTGGAATGCGCGTGGCGAAAAAGATTTCACCACCGATGCGCTCACGAAAATCACGGACTTTACCTATGATAATAACGGCAATTTAAAAGACTACACCAATCGCCGAAATGAGACCTACAGCAATGTCTACGACATCGCCAATCGACTAGAATCCTCCACTACACCGACGACTAAGCTGACCGGGACCACTTATTATGACAACAATCTTATTAAAACGGTCAAAGAGCCATCGCTGCAAACGACCACGATCACTTACAACGCTCGCAACCTTCCTGAAACAAAGACCGATCCCGTCGGCAGCATCAGTTATGGCTATGACGATAGCACCTTATTGAAAACCGTCACTGAAGGCGTGTTGACCATTAGCCGGAACTACGACGAACGCGGTAGGTTAAAAAATTCCACCACCGCAGATGGTGATTTTATTCAGTATAAATATGATGCGAATAATAACCTGACAAGAATCACTTATCCGCCCGACGCGTCACACCCAACTGGTAAACAAGTCAACTATACCTATAACTCCCGAAACATGTTGGAAACGGTGACCGACTGGTCCAACCGCGTCACAACTTACAAATACGACCGCATCGGCAGATTAGTAAACGTCATCCGGCCTAATACCACCACCTGCACCATGGCTTATGACGATGCAAGCCAGCTGCAATCCATACGGGAGGCAAGCAGCGGCAAGCTATTTTCCTACTTGCGCTTCGATTATGACGATGCTGGACAAATCAAAACCCGTCTCCTCGCGCCACTTGTTCAAAGCAATTTCCAGCATCCCAGCTTCACCGCTACTCACGACGGCGATAATCGCCTGCTAACAGTCAACGGTTCCAGCATTGTTCACGATGATGATGGCAACATGACCAGTGGGCCGATTGTCCAAAACGGCGGCAACGTTTCATTAACCTACAATAGCCGCAATCAACTCAAAACCGCAGGCGGACTCAGCTATATTTACGATGCCGAAGGCCGCCGCCGAAGCATCATTAGCAGTGCTGGCATCACTCGCGATGTCATTGATCCCAGCGGCAAACTCCTCATCCGCAACAACCCTGACACCACCAAGACCTACTACGTTTACGGACTTGGCCTGCTCTATGAAGTCAACCAAGCCGAGCAAACCAAAACCTATCACTTCGACCAAATCGGCAGCACCATTGCTAGAACAAACGACACAGGCCAAGTCATCGCCCGCGCCGCCTACAGCCCCTATGGCCTCATCATGCTCCGTGAAGGCGATCTCAATACGCCTTTCCTGTACAACGGCCAAGCAGGTGTCCAAACCGACAGCAACGGATTGCTCAACATGCGGGCTCGATACTACAGCCCCTATCTCATGCGTTTCCTAAACGCTGACCCGATTGGCTTTAGCGGCGGGAGTAACTGGTTCGCTTATGCAGATGGGAATCCGATTTCGTTGAATGATCCGTTTGGACTTTCACCAGCTTGGCAACTTCCTCCTCAGCTTTATCAGGATTCGGCATTTACCAGAGGTTATGTAGATTCCAGAGCAAACCCCGTTCTAGCAGGTTTTGTGGCAGGAGCTACTGGTGCAGTTGTAGTTACAGTCGGAGCACCTATTGCGGCCTCGGGACTAGTAGCCGCTGGAATGTCAGCCACCGCTGCCAGTGCTACTGTGACTGGTGGACTTGGAGTAACTGCAGCAGTTGGAGGCGCTTATACCATGTACGATACAAAAAATGCTTATGATGAAGGTGATTGGGATCGTGTTGCGTTTAATGTAAGTAGTGTTGTTGGTGGATCGTTTGTTGGAGGTGCAGGTGGAGGCCGTTATATAGCTAACGGAGTTAGCCCAACGCCAAGTTCGGTTCCTCAAGGAAGGTTTCTTTTTGGCGATCAATATATGCACTATCAATCTGGAAAAGGAACCCCTGCACAGTGGCTTGGAACAGGACCCACGCCTCAATCGGGTGGAGGCACCGCAGCAGCAATTTCTTCTGGCATAGCGATTGGTTACAACAACTTCAATCAAAGTAATCGTTCTTCAAGAACTTACAATAATTCAAATAAATAGGGAATTCTATGACATCATTGCATCTGTATTCCGCTATCATGTTCGTGTATGTAATTGCCGAAATGTTGAGGCAGGTATTCCCTGCTGGAATCGGGCGATTAGCATGTGCTCTTTTGTTGGGAATACTTCTGGCATCCGCAATCGTTTTTGGTTTCGTGAAAACAGTTCTTATTTTAAAACCAAAGAATATTGGAGGATTTATTATTTTAATATCATGGATTTTTTTTACGATGTTTATAACCAGTAAAGTTGCTCATTGGGCTTTCTCATGATGGGAAGAAAACTAACGAGTGTGCGACTATAATTGGTGAATGGTCCCAATTCTCAACAATTAATAAAATCCTGACGGACCAAAATAGACAAGATTTCTATTTGTCATCAACTTGGTGTTTTCGAGCTTCCCCTGCAGTCGCCGATTTGAGAGAAGCTTCCTGATTTGAATTTTCTCACCGCCATTTTCCTGACGTTGCTGATTCTCCTGTCTGCGGGAATCTCTCCGGCGTTTGGCAAGGTGGTTTTTTCTCAAGAAATCTGCGGTCTTCAATACGAAGCCAACGCCGCCAACCAAACCAAGACTTATCATTTTGAACAAGTCGGCAGCACCATCGCCCGCACCGACGACGCTGGAAAAGTCATCGGTCGCTCGTCTTACTCCGCCTACGGGCTAACGACTTTCACCGAAGGTGACATGGCCACCCCCTTCCGCTACAACGGCCAAGCTGGAGTCATCACCGAGAAAAACGGCCTGCTCCACATGCGGGCCAGATACTACAGCCCGTATTTAATGCGCTTCCTAAACGCGGACCCGATTGGATTTAGTGGTGGGAGTAACTGGTTCGCGTATGCAGATGGAAATCCGATTTCACTGAGTGATCCGTTCGGATTGTGTGCGCAAAGCGGAAATTCTTCTGGGTATGTATCACCCTATGATGCGGATGGATCGGTCAATTGGACAGGTGTTGGGAACTATCTTTACCAAGCAGTTGCAGGCGTTCCTTCCTATGTTCAAGAGAATGGAGCAAGGCGGTTTACGGATCATATCACCGATCCGGTGTTTGTAGCAACGAGCGCTCTCGGTGGCATGGGCATGGGAGGAGTGACAGGTGGGCTTACGAAAGCCGCAAATGCAACAGTGAAGGCTGAAACCTTTTTTATCGAGAACGGTGTAAGGCGTTCTCTCGTATCTCAGAATGCGGGATTGAGTGAAATACCAGCTACGATTTTTCGTCCCGGTTCAGCCCCCACTACGACAACCCTTCGCTTGGATCAGTTGATGTCGCCTAAAACAACAGTGCCACTTGATAGCCGTTACTTAAATATCCAGCCGCCCATTCATAGTCCGATTCAAGTGCAGCCATTTGGTTTGCCCAACCAACCTCCATCAATTCCTCTCAGAAACGTCATCCTCGATTAAGCATGAATACTCCTGACCCGATACTCTTACTGCGGCTTCTATTCATCCTGCATCGTGGATGGATTGAAGCGCGTCTGCTGGCACAGGGCCAGCAATTGCAGCAACTTTACGATCTCACTGATGCACTTGAACCTTTGCCAGCCGCTTTAACCCGATGGAACGATGATGAACTCGACGCAACACGCTTTAACCTCACTGCCTATGAAACAAAATATCCAGAAAACACCTTCCATTACTCCCATTACCTCGACCTAACGACTCCGCCGCCTCCTTCCTTTTGATGATGCCTTTGCGGCCTTGCCGCAAATACAGCAGGGCGAGGTCCTGTAATTGTCGGAGAAACGATGAGCCGTGTGACGGAAGCAGCCAGAGGGGTTCCCGGTGCTAAGATTTTGAACGATTATGCACCCTCCAAAGTGCCATTTTCAAATTCGATTACAGATCAAGTGCCCGCGTCGTCGCTCCAGTGGCCAAGCGGTTGGGAGTCCTTCAAGGGTATTCTCGGACAAAGACAAATTAAACCATGATCAATGGCATACTATGCATGACGGCTGTGCTTTTCGGGCTCAAAATTGCTTGGAATATTTTCACGCCAATTGTGCTCGCTCGACGGTCATTGTCTGCCTCTACAGATAAACCTTCTGGAGTTTCATTAGTGCCGCTCGTTGAAATAGTCTTGATGCTGTTATTGATTCTACTTTCCGCCCTTAGTAGCGGCACGGCTTGGTTCAATCACCCCATGCAGGTGCTCTTGTGGGGGAGCGTGACTATTGTCGGCTCGCATATCCTTTGCGCTATTTTGATATTTGCCTTGGGATGGCTGGTTCCCAAACTCCAAAAGAGAAAAGCTAAATGAGACCGCCTCGTTCACGGGTGTGACTTTTGATGACAAGACACTGTGGCCAATCCGGCTTTGACCCAATCGCAGCGGGGGTAAAATTCTTACGGACCGAAATAAACGAGATTTTTATTTGGCATCATCTTGGTGTCTTCAGTCTTCCCCTGCAGACACCGACTTGAGAAAAGCTTCCTATTTTGAATTTTCTCACCGCCATTTTCCTGACGCTGCTAATTTTTCTGTCTGCGGGAATCTCTCCGGTATTTGGCAAAGTGTTTTTTCCTGAAGAGATCGGTGGCCTGCTATATGACATTTCCACCAAGCCACCCGCCAGCATTGAGTGGGAGTGACTCACCTTCTCCGCCGGAAACGATTTTCTCAAGGCCGATCACGCCCTGGATGCTCAGAGTGCCGCTGAAGTCATGGCAGGTATGGCCAATAGGTAAGCTGATCCCGATGATGGGCCACAAAGCGGGCCTCCCCATCTTGGGAAACCACCACAGCGATCACGGCTGGCTGGGCGCTCACGAGACGATACGCTGATCGATGTCGTGTGCCTGCACTGTCGGCCGGTTCCATCTGAACTTCAGTCGCTTCTAGGTCTAGCGCACGAGCGATGGTGGCCACATGGGAATCACCAAGAATTTCTGCGCCGAAGCCTATGAGCTGAAATCTCTGATTTAAAACGAGTGCTCCATCGATACTCATGAGGTCAGCGAGAAATGAGGCAAAGTCCGTCATGGCAGACTCGATCTCGGCGAGCTTGGAGTCGTGCAACTGGAGGTAGTCTGCCCATGTGACGTGTCGCAGCCCTTGCTCCTGAGCGACCGCCACCGCACGTGCAAGTAGGCTCAAAAGCAGCGTGCGAAATCGCCCAGAAGTCTCGTCTTGCTGGAACCGGACTCGAAACCGCAGCCACTGTGGCAGCCAGTCTTGGCAGACTGAATCTTCAGGCAGGTAAATGAGCATCCCTCCATGCCGCCGGGCACGGACTAAGCGCAGCACTCGGCGTATCACACTCTGCGCCGCATGTCTGACAAAACTTTGATCTACCTTGCAGGCACTTTCTGGGCTTTTCCCAAAAACAAGATCCGCGATGACACCTGCCCGGATGTTAGCGAAACGCTGAGGCAACCATTGCGAGAGAAACGGATCAAATCCTTCCGTGAGGAGCTTGCCACCAGAGACTTCAACCAATCGACTTGCTCCATACGTGATCATCAAATGTCCTGGGGCCAGCGCGTGAAAAATCAAGTGATGTGGCAGGTGTGTGGCGGCATGGGGAATGGAAACCGGACGGTTCACCCACTGAGTCCCTGTGACGACGATGCCCCAGATACTTGGTGCGGCACAGCTCCCACACACTCCGAGCATGGAACGGTAATAGCTGACTGCGGGTGCCAATTTCCGCAGAGTTTGCGCCGTAAATGGCATCTCCTCGTCGAAGAGAACTACATGCCATGCCGCATCCAGATTTTTCACCTCTTCAGCAAGCTCCTCCGCGGCGGCAAAGACGGTCCTCACTTGTAGAGGCTCACCCTCCTCTTGCAAAAGACTCGTCTGGCAAACGACATCAATGAGCTGTGCGAGCGTGCCAGCACTCGGCAGCCTATCGCCTGCCAAACCAAGCTCCTGCAAGCGCATCACGAGTGAGGCGGTGATTTGTTCTGGGTAGGCTGAGGGTGGATTCATTGGGAGCTACATACTAGAAACAATGAGTTCATTCAGTCATAGATAAATTTACTTCATGAGTCCAAGCCATGCTTACCGCTCGGACTAAGATTGGTTGAACGAGGCAATTTCTATCAGTTTTGAGTTTGCCATACCGATGTAACGCAAAAAACCCCCAGCTAACGGAGCTGAATTTTCCTTCAAGCGCGGTATCGATTTTCTTGAAAAATTACTCCCATCCAGAAGTGGGCAAAATCGCTGCGGAGTATCGGGTGGCAATACTTCTCGAGGGCGTGGTTTGTTTGAGGCGTGCGGCAAGTGCCTACCCGGACCGGAATCCATCACTTGGTCGCACTGGCTGCCACGGTGGCGGAGAATGGCACTTGGACTGTCTTCAGGTCGGTCCCATCATCGAACTCCTGAAAAGGACGGATGGCGTCGCTGCCGTCACCATAGCTCTGCATCACGATCTTGATACCACAGTATTCTGCGGTGAGGGACTGCGCGACCGCGGAGAGAGGAAAAAGGATCACGGAAACGGCCGGAAAAAGCAGGTGGTATCTCATGGTGCCGGAGGGTTTCATGTTTGGAGAAAAAAGCAAGAAGCGGGCTGTTTCACGCTTTAGCAAATGATCGCTGCTTCGTGTTGCAGCAGCCATTGCTTGCGGCGGAGGCCGCCGGCGTAGCCTGTTAGTTTGCCATCGGCGCCGATGATGCGGTGACAGGGGACGATAAGAGAAATGGGATTGCGCCCCACGGCAGCACCGACTGCGCGGACGGCATTGGGCGCACTGATCGATAGAGCCAGCTCTCCGTAGGTGCTTGTGTGGTTAGTCAACGAATCAACCGAATCGCCGGAAAATGAAATTGCCTAAAAAGCTTTATTACAGATAGGTTGGCGAATGCTCAGAGCCATCCTGCCATCAGTCATTCCTACCGGCTTCCTCGCGATTGCTGGGCAAGCGTAACACGGAGACAGGTGGGCAATGTTGAAGCGTTACTTACGAGTTCAAATCGAAAGGACGACAAACCGATGAACAAAGACAAACCCACTCCCCGCGGTCGTCCCAAAAAGAAGACAGCTATTTCCTTAGTTCGCTCTTCGGCGGCGGAATACCTCACTTTTGTTGCAGCCAGCGGCCAAGGGGGCGTCGAGGCCGTTTATGCCGATGAAAACGTCTGGCTCAGCCAGAAAATGTTGGGGCAGCTCTACGACGTAGATGTCAGAACGATCAGCTACCACCTCAAAAACGTCTTCGCCGACCACGAGCTGGAGGAAAGCTCAGTTATCCAATTTTTTCGGATAACTGCCACCGATGGCAAAACCTACGACACCGGGCACTACAACCTCTCCGCCATCATCGCCGTCGGCTACAAGGTGAATTCCGAGCGCGCCGTGCAGTTCCGCAAGTGGGCCACTGGCATCATCGTGTCCTTCACCATCAAGGGCTTTGCTATGGATGACGAGCGCATGAAAAACGACGGCTCCGTTCTCGGCAAAAAATACTTCGAGGAGCAGCTCCAGCGCATCCGTGAAATCCGCCTGAGCGAGCGCAAGTTCTACCAGAAAATCACAGACATCTACGCCACCGCGCTGGATTACGACCCGTCGGCAACGGCGACGCTGCGTTTCTTTGCAGCGGTGCAAAACAAGATGCACTACGCCGTGCATGGCCAAACAGCGGCGGAGGTCATCGTGGATCGTGCAAACCACGAGCGGGAAAACATGGGGCTGACCACTTGGGAGGGCGCACCCAAGGGGAAAATTCATCGCTACGACGTTACCATCGCCAAGAACTACCTCTCGGATTCCGAGATGGATCAAATGCAACGCATCGTCTCCGCCTATCTCGACATGGCCGAAATGCAGGCGATGCGCCAAATCCCGATGACCATGGAAGACTGGGAAAAGCGCCTGAGCGGCTTCCTCCAGCTCTTGGATCGGGAAATCCTGCAAGACGCGGGCAAAGTGACAGCGGAACTGGCTAAGGAACACGCAGAGAGCGAGTTCGAGAAATATCGTATCGTGCAAGACCGACTGTTTGAGTCGGACTTCGACAGACTGATCAAGGAACTTCCACCTGAGGGAGAGAAACCATGAGCCTCCCTGGCAACCCGCCCGTCAAAAACTCAGGCACTGCCTTGTGCGCTTGCGCGTTCACACTAATCGAAGGCAAGATGCAAATCATGAGAGAAGCAAGGGACAACAATGCCAACTTCGCCTGGGAGCAGCACTTCATCCACCACCTCGCGCCGCAAGGAATGGCCGGTTTCGTCCTCGCCAATGGAAGTATGTCCTCCAAACAGTCCGGCGAAGGCGACATCCGCCGCGCCCTAATCGAGACCGACCTCGGGGACTGCATGATCGCCCTCCCCGGACAGCTCTTCTTCTACAGCACACAACTCATTGAAGCCCTCGCAGCATGATTCGCCGCATCAACAAACTGAAAAATGTGGGCCGGTTCGCCGAGCTTCGGTCTCAAGGTGGAAATCAGCATGAGTTCACCAAGGTGAACGTCATCTATGCGCCGAATGCCTGCGGGAAAACCACGCTCTGCGATGTCTTCCGGTCGCTCGGAACCGGCAAACTGGATTTCATCCTTGGGAGAAAGCGTTTCAGTTCAACGACCGCGATTGAAATTGAAATCCTTCTCCACGGTTCGCCAACCTCAAAGGCAGTCTTTGCTCCGGCTGGATGGAAATTGGAACCCGCCGGAAGCAGTGCGCAGAAGACGCTCGTATATGACGACCGGTTCGTTGCCGACAACGTTCTTGTCGGCCATTCCATCGCGGTTGAGCAGCGGCGAAATCTCTACGGCCTTGCTCTCGGCGCTCAGGGCCGCCTGTTGAAGGAAGCGGTCGATACTGCTGAACAGGAGCTTGGTGCCGCAACGACTGCGTTGAACACAGCTCGAGCGGCGTTGACGCCACTGGTTCCGGCAGGATTCACGATTGATACCTTTCGACCCTTGGTGAAGGACGATGGGATTGACCAACTCATCCAAGCAGCGACTGCTGAATTGGAAGCGGCGCGGCGAACCAAACAGAACGCCGACTCAATCCGTCAACGGAAAGCCATGAGCGTAAGCACGCCTCCTGTGATTCCGGACGGAGTCGCGGCAGTATTGGAGGCGACCCTTGATGACGCGGCATTACAGGCTGAGGCAAAGATACGCCAACACCTCGAAACGCACAGTAGAGGGTTGAGCCTCGATTGGTTAGGGCAAGGACACCGCGCCCAAATTGGCGCCAGCTGCCCTCATTGCGGACAAGAAATGGGAGAACTGGAAATCCTCACGGCCTTCCGCTCGTTCTTCTCTGGTGAATTGCAGGAGCAGCAAGCAGCCCAAGTCCGCATCGTAAGAGAGGCCGAGGATAGGTTCGGTCCAGTGGCGCAGCAGCGGGCCGAGCAGTTACTAAATACCCATATTGCCGAAAGGGACTGGTGGAGAGACGCCGGAGGATTCTCATTCGAATTACCCGCCTGCCCGGAAACCCAAGCGGTCCAGAATGCGATGGAAGCCGTTCGTTCAGTTCTGACTGCAGCGATCCAACGCAAGCAGGGACAGCCAGCCCAGCGAGTGGTGCTGAGTGAAGAAGAGACCGATACTCTTGCCGCATGGGTTGAGGTTGACGCGACGCTCACAAGCTACATGGTTGCGATTGCACCGATCAATCTTGCGATTGCCGAGTGTCAACGGACAGCCGGAACCGTGGACACGGGACCGATTGAGAAACGAATCACCTCACTCAACGCGCAGAAGAAACGCCATAGCATCGCAGTAATCATTGCGTTCCCTGAATTTGACGCCGCCACTACAAGCAAAGCTGAGAAAGAGAGAGCCAAAGCTACTGCGAACAAAGCGCTCCGCGTGCAATCAGAGCAGATTTTGACCGACTACGGTGACCGAATCAACGCACTGCTGCGCCGCTTTCAGGTTGGTTTTCGCTTGGTAAGTGGAGGGGTGAATTTCCGTGGCGGTCCACCCGCAGGTGAACTCGCTGTTGAGATTCTTGGCACTCCTGTCAACACAACGCCGGAAGACGCAAGGAACCCCGCGCTGCCCTCGCTGGCGAACACGCTAAGCGGCGGGGATCGAAGCGCGTTGGGACTCGCATTCTTTGTCGCCGTCGCGGAACATGACCCCGATATCAGCAATACCATTCTTGCATTCGACGATCCGTTTCACAGCCAAGACCGGAGCCGTCGCCGCAGAACCATTGAGTGGGTGCATCGCTTGGCCGCTATGAGCCGACAGTGTTTCATCCTCTCGCACGAATTGGATTTTGCGCGGGAAGCGGCCCGAATGGCTGGAGCGCAAGTCAGCACTTTCACGTTGGATTCAATGACCGACCATTCGCTTCTCGAAGCAAAGAGCCTCCCGCCACTGCCAGGGCGTGCCTACGAGCAAGATTATGCCAAGCTCACAACATTTCTCCGCAACCCGTCGGGATTCGCTGGCCAACTCAAGGATGTCGCCCGCTGCATACGCCAGGCATTGGAGGGTTACATGCGCACCAAGTTCCCCGAATCTTGGGGCGATAAGGACTGGATTGGGAACATGATCGAGAAGATTCGTGACTCTCAACCCGGCGACGTGCTCCACCACGCCAAGCATCTCGAAGCCGATCTCACCGAGGTGAACGATTGGGGCAAGCGCTACTATCACGGCGAGACAGACGGTTCCGATGCTGGAGCCGTCGATGCGACCGAACTAAAAGGCTACGTCGAGCAGACGATCGAAATCATTTCGCGATGACACTCTCGCAGCAATCCCTCTTAATCACGAAAACACCCGTATGACCATTCCACAACCGTTCCAATACCAAGGCAGTAAGCGCGCCCTCGCGCCTCTGATTCTAAATTATCTGCCCGTCAAATATCGCAGGTTTGTGGACCCGTTTGCGGGATCGGCGGCGATGACCTTGGCTTGTGCCGCTCGGATGCGGGCTGAACGCTACTGGATTAACGACCTGAACAAGCCGCTGGCAGAATTGCTGAACCTCATGATCAACCGTCCGGAAGAGTTGGCGGACGCGTATGCTGAACTTTGGAAGGGCGAGGCTGAGGATGCACTCGAACATTTCTACACGGTGCGGGAGAAGTTTAACCGAACTCAGGAGCCGAAACTCTTTTTGTATCTGCTGGCGCGGTGTATCAAAGGGGCCGTTCGCTACAACAGCGAGGGCATGTTCAACCAAAGCCCTGATAAACGGCGTTTGGGAACACGACCCGAAACCATGCGGCAGAATATCATGGCGGTCTCCATGTTACTGCGGGGAAGGACGGTGGTGACTTCGCATGATTTCCGCGATGTGCTGGCGGCAGCGGAGACTGAGGATGTGATTTACATGGACCCGCCGTATCAGGGGACATCTGGCGAGAGGGATTCCCGTTATCTTGCTGGATTGTCGTTCGATGATTTTGTGGTGGCGCTGGATGGTCTGAATGCACGGGGACTGCGGTTTGCGATCAGCTATGACGGAAGGACGGGAGACAAATCCTACGGTGAGCCTCTACCTTCTTATTTGGGCCTCACCCATATCGAACTGGAAGCCGGCCGCTCAACGCAATCAACCCTCCTTGGTCGTGAAGAGCACACCGTTGAGTCTCTCTACATTTCGCTCGCACTCGCTTCGGAAATCGGGGCGGTTCCACAGAAGGCGAGTCGCAGACCGGTGAAACAACCCGAACTCTTTTGAAACCGCCGCTATGCCCAAAAAACAATACCCGAAGGAGTTTCTGGCACTTTGCCAATCAGTCACCGCCAAGCGTCCAAGAACTGTCATCACCCACATTTTAGAGCACGGGCAAATCACCACGGAGGAATTAAAAAACCTCTACGGCTACAACCATCCGCCAAGGGCCGCTCGTGATGTAAAGGAGCATGGAATCCCCATCGAACGGGTAACGGTGACTGGTGGCGACGGCAGGAAAATTGCGGCCTATCGCTTTGGTGACCCCACGAATCTGAAGGTGCGTCGTTTTGATGGGCGCACCGGCCTGTCCAAACAAATCAAGGAGGCACTCATCGCAAAGTATGGCTGCCGTTGCTTCATCTAT
>JANORE010000406.1:0-2361 GCA_031415155.1 Akkermansiaceae bacterium
CCATTTTTGAGAATGCGGCATCCATCATTATTTATTCAGATGGCGGCAATAGTCACCCAGCGATCCATCAATTAGAAAATTTGAAAAAACTGGCAGCCTCCGGTGTTGGAATTGGTTGTATTCATTACGCGGTGGAGATTCCTCGCGGTAATCCGGGTAGCACTCTACGCGATTTGATCGGTGGTTATTTTGAAACAGGCTGGTCAGTCAATCCGCACTGGGAAGCTTCGTTCCAGTTACCCAAACATCCGATCACTCGTGGGGCCAAAAATTTCAAAATCAAGGATGAGTGGTATTATCACATGAGATTCCAAGAAAACATGGTGGGGATTACGCCCATTTTATCGGATCTACCATCTGCTGAAACGTTGTCCCGTCCAGATGGCGGGCACTCAGGAAATCCATCCGTCCGTGCTGCGGTGTTAGAGCGCAAAGAAACCCAGCACCTCATGTGGGCATACGAGCGTCCCGAGAATTTAGGCAAAGGACGTTCCTTCGGTTTTACGGGTGGGCATTTTCATAAAAATTGGCAGCAAGATGACGTGCGCCGCTTGGTGTTAAATGCGGCCATCTGGATTTCCGGGATCGAAGTTCCAGATGATGGCGTGATGTCAAAGACGCCCACCGATGAAGAAATGGGGGCAAACTTGGACCCGAAATAATCGGTGATGGGTGGATCGTTTGCCCCTAAAAATTGTGGATGTGATGATATTTTCTGACGAGCGAATCACCAGACTGGCCGAGACCATGGCCATCGGCGCAGACGAACTCGCCGCCATGATCGGCGAGGGAATTACCGAAACTTATCAAGCTGGAGCCTATCTTTTTCACGAATCCACACCTCGGCTTTGGATGGGAATTGTCGAAGAGGGAGAGATCGAAATCGTCCGTGGTAATCATGGTCACGCCACTCGGTTAGCAACGCTGACGCGTGGTTCGGCGTTTAGTGAAGGTGTTTTGTTAGATGATTTTCCCCACTCGGCATCAGCCGTCGCACTCACGGATGTAAAAGTCCGGCTGATTCATCGAGCGGTTTTCGAGAAAATTCGCACCGAACAGCCAGACGTTTTTTACCGCATGGTAAGTCATGTGGCCCGTCGTCTGAGTGCTCGCTTGCAAGCGGCGAATGATCATCTCGTATCAGGTCGCTCGCCAGTAGTGACTTCATGGCGCAAGGAGCACGATTCACTGGGCGAGCGCGAGCTGTCAGATGCAGCTTACTACGGGGTGCAAACTCTGCGTGGGATGGAAAATTTCCCGATCTCGGGCATCCGACTTAACCACTTCAGTCACTTCGTCCGTAGTCTCGCGTATGTGAAAAAAGCGGCGGCGATGGCGAATCAATCCTGCGGAGTCCTTCAGAAAAATCGAGCGGATGCGATCATCACGGCGTGCGATGAGATCATTGCTGGAAAATGGCACGAGCATTTCGTCATCGACATGATTCAAGGCGGTGCTGGCACTTCCACCAACATGAATGCCAACGAGGTCATTGCGAATCGTGCTCTCGAAATTCTGGGCTATCGCAAAGGGCAATACCAATTTCTCCATCCGAATGACGATGTGAATCGCTCACAATCCACTAACGATGTCTATCCCACGGCGATTAAACTGGGAGTCATTCTAACCATGCGAGACGCCACTTCTGCGCTACGTGAATTGCAAGCTGCACTCGCCCAAAAAGCGGCCGAGTTTGCCGATGTCTTGAAGATGGGACGCACGGAAAATCAGGATGCGGTGCCGATGACCTTAGGCCAAGAATTCGGTGCTTACGCGGCCATGATCGGCGATGGAATTCGCTACATGGAGCGTGCTGGAGAAGAATTTCTCGACATCAATATGGGAGCTACGGCTGTCGGCACCGGCATCAATAGTCCACCCGGCTATGCCGCGATCTGCACCCGCTATCTCGCAGAAATCAGTAGCTTGCCTGTCAGGCTTGCTGAAAATCTCGTGCAATCGACTCAAGACAGTGGTGCATTTTCATGGATGAGTGGTGCGATGAAAACCGCCGCTATTCAGCTTTCAAAAATTTGCAATGACTTGCGTTGGTTATCTTCCGGTCCACGGTGCGGTCTTTATGAAATCCGACTCCCCGCGATGCAACCGGGTTCTTCGATCATGCCGGGAAAGGTAAATCCGGTCATTCCAGAAATGGTGAACCAAGTTTGCTACCAAATCATCGGAGCAGACGTCACGATTTCGATGGCTGCAGAAGCGAGTGAGTTAGAGCTAAACATGGCTGAACCGATCGTCGCCTTCAACTTATTCTTTGGATTCACCTTATTAAGAAATGCTACAATTACTCTACAATCTCGTTGCATTTCAGGTATTGAGGCGAATCGCGAACGTTGTCTCGCC
>JANORE010000407.1:0-5647 GCA_031415155.1 Akkermansiaceae bacterium
ATGATCGACCGCAAGACCACCGAAGTTTGGGACATCCTCGCGGAAGTCACCAAGGGTCACCCGATCCTGCTCAACCGCGCTCCGACGCTTCACCGTTTGTCGATCCAAGCCTTCGAGCCAAAGCTCATCGAGGGTGAGGCCATCCGCGTTCACCCACTCGTTTGCACGGCTTACAATGCCGACTTCGACGGTGACCAAATGGCCGTCCACGTCCCGCTCTCGATCGAGGCCCAGATGGAGTGCCGCCAGCTCATGCTTGCGCCGAATAACATCTTCTCGCCTGCATCCGGTCGCCCGGTGACAGTCCCGACTCAGGACATTATTCTTGGTACCTATTACCTCACTTGGGCCGGCATCCGCACCCAGAAGGATCGCGAAAAAGAGGAGCACATGCCTCTTTTCGAAAATGCTTCTGAAGTGGAATTCGCCCTCGCTGCCGAGAAAATCGACTATCACCAGTGGATCCGCATCCGTAACCCCGATCACGGCAAGAAGACCGTTTTCGGCTACCAAGGCGAAGAACTGACCGCCAAGGATCTCAAGGAACTCACTCCGCTGGAGCAAGCTCTCCGCCAAGGCAAGATCATCGAAACCACTCCAGGTCGCGTTCGTTTCAATGAAATCTGGCCAGCAGGCGTGGGCTTCATCAACAATAACGTCGGCAAGAAGCAGATCGGTGACATTATCTGGCGCTGCTACCAAGTTTCCGGTAAGCCGCAGACCGTTCTCGTGCTCGACCAACTGAAAACACTTGGTTTCCGTGAAGCGACTCGCTCTGGAACTTCCATCGGTATCGTTGACATGGTCATTCCTGAGGAGAAGACCGAAGTCATCGCCAAGGCCTACGAAGAAGTGGCCAAGGTCACCAAGCAATATCGCAACGGTGTCATCACCGACGGTGAGCGCTATCAAAAAGTCGTGGACGTCTGGACTCAAGCGACCGACACCATTGCCAACGCGCTTTATCGCAAGATCGAGCACAACGAAGGTAAGAAGAAGGCGTCACCACTCTTCATGATGGTAGACTCCGGTGCGCGGGGTAATAAATCCCAGATCAAGCAGCTCGGCGGGATGCGCGGCCTCATGGCCAAGCCTTCCGGTGAAATCATCGAACGCCCGATCATCTCGAACTTCCGGGAAGGTCTCTCGGTGCTTGAGTATTTCATCTCCACTCACGGTGCTCGTAAGGGACTTTCCGATACGGCACTCAAGACGGCAGACTCCGGCTACATGACCCGTAAACTGGTGGATGTGGCCCAAGACGTCATCGTTTTCAAGCAAGATTGCGGAACCGTCAATGGCATCACCGTCGCTGCGATTTACGATGGCGATGAGGAATCTGCCTCGCTCTCGACTCGGATCTATGGCCGCGTTTCCTGCGAACAAATCAAGGATCCCGTCACTGGTAATATCCTTGTCGAAATCGACGATGTCATCGACGAAGTCCAAGCTCGCGGCATTGAGAACATTGGCGTTCTTAAATTAAAAATCCGTTCGGTCCTCACTTGTGAAGCCGAGCGTGGTTGCTGTGCCAATTGCTACGGCCTGAACCTCGCCACCGGTCTTCCGGTGAAAATTGGTGAAGCCGTCGGCATCATCGCTGCTCAGTCGATCGGCGAGCCCGGCACCCAGCTCACCATGCGGACATTCCACGTCGGTGGGGTTGCTGCTGCCACCTTCAAACAGCCGATCATCAAGGCGAAAAACAGCGGTCGCTTGGTTTATAAAGACCTTCGCACGGTGCAAGACGTCGATGGTCACTGGGTGGTTCTCAACAAGAACGGCATGATTTACATCCGCGACAAGGAAGGTCTGGAGCTGGAAAGCCACATGATCGTCATCGGCTCCGTGATTTCCGTGAAGGATGGCGAAGACGTGAAAAAGGGCGACACCGCCGTGACGTGGGATCCATACAACGTGCCGATTCTCACTGAGAAAAACGGTAAGGTGGAACTCCGCGACATGATCTCCGGCATCACCGTCACCAACGAGACGGACAAAGAAACCGGCAAAAAGGGCATGGTCGTCACCGAGCACAAGGAAGACCTTCACCCACAAGTCGTCATCATTGATGAAAAGACCAAGGAAATCAAAGCGAGCTACTCCATTCCTGTCGGCGCTCACCTTTCCGTCAAGGAAGGTCAAGTGATCACCGCCGGAACGCAGATCGCCAAGACTCCGCGGAAAGTGGCTCGCACCAAGGACATCACCGGTGGTTTGCCACGGGTGGCCGAGCTTTTCGAGGCTCGTAAGCCGAAGGATGCCAGCGTCATCGCGAAGATCGAAGGCGCCATTTCCTTCGGCGGTAATGTCCGTGGTAAGAAAAAAGTCATCGTCACTCACGCCGAGACCGGCGAGCAAGTCGATCACCTCGTCCCGATGGGTCGCCACATCGTCGTCACGGAAGGCGACCAAGTGAAACGCGGCGATCAAATCACTGAAGGCCCTGTTTCGCCGGAAGATTTGCTCGAAGCCTGCGGTGCTCAAGAACTCCAAGAGCACTTGGTCAACGAAGTCCAATCCGTATACCGCGTCCAAGGCGTGGAAATCAATGACAAGCACATCGAAGTCATTGTTCGTCAAATGCTCCGCAAGGTGAAAATCACCGAACCGGGCGATGCCGATCAATTCCTCTGGGGTGATCAGATTGAGCGTTCCACCTTCAATCGCACCAATGCGGAAATCATTGCGAACGGCGGTAAGCCAGCTGAAGGTGAGCCAGTTCTTCTAGGCATTACCAAGGCTTCGCTGGAAACCGAATCGTTCATCTCCGCCGCTTCCTTCCAAGACACCACCCGTGTTCTTACGGAAGCCGCGACACTTGGCCGAGTCGATTACCTCAGTGGATTCAAGGAAAATGTCATCATGGGTCACCTCGTTCCAGCCGGAACTGGCTTCTATCATCACCGTGCTGCCGAATTTGAGTTCACGGTCGAAGAGCCAGAACCCGTGGTTCATGTGAAGGAAACCTTCGAGGACGACGAAGACGCAGCGACGGCGTAACCCGGAAACGGTTTAACCCATTCATACAAAACCCTGGCCTGCATTCCGCAAGCCGGGGTTTTATTTTTCAGCACTGGAACTCGCGCTGCCCTGTAGAGTGGAGAGCTGAGTAACTTGGGCTTGCGCGAAGAAGTGCGCGATGGGGATTTTTCATCCCGCCGCAGGGCGTAGGCCAGATATCCAATGGTGGCGTGATCTTCAGATCTCAATCCCGTTTTTTAGCATGGCCGCAACTCCCGCGAGTGAATCATTGGTGGCACCGTGCGGTCGGTCTTGACTGGCGGCGCGATGCCCCCGTTCGGGAGATCCTCTCATCCTTTTTTCTGGTAGCTGCCCCAGCTTCAGACTCCATCCAAAGAAATAGGGCTTCATGAAAAGGAAATCATCCGGCGGTAAAGTCGCTTCTTGTCGTTCCCACTCCCCCCCCCAAAACCTCGCCGAGGTAGATGTTCTGAGACGATTTATTCCATGAACATGGCTTCATCTGATGGATTCTTTCTGGTGCAATGCGGCCATTCAGATTGCCAGATTGCAGAAATCGTTATTTCCTAGCGGCCATGTCCGATATCAAAATCACCATCCACACATCCGCTGGCGACATCCAAGCCACGATGTATGCCTCCAAAACTCCGCTTACTTGCGCGAATTTTCTAAATCTCGCCAAACGAGGTTACTACAATGGCATCTCGTTTCACCGCGTGATCGCAAATTTTATGATTCAAGGCGGCGATCCGACTGGCAGTGGCAGCGGTGGGCCTGGCTATAAATTCGCCGATGAGTTCCACCCGGATCTCAAGCACACCAAGGCGGGTATTTTCTCAATGGCCAATGCTGGGCCTCGCACGAATGGTTCCCAGTTTTTCATCACGCATAACGCCACTCCACACCTCGACGGGAAACACTCTGTTTTCGGCCAAGTTACTGAAGGTCAGAAAGTCGTAGATGCGATTCGCCAAGGCGACAAAATCGTATCCATCACGATCCATGACGACACGACCGCGCTTTTTACTGCGGAAAAAGACAACGTCGAGCATTGGAACTCCATTCTTAATAAATAAGAAAATGCCGAGCATGCGGTGAAGAAACGATGTGGAATTTCTGATCACTTACTAAAAAATATGTCTGAATTCCTCGTCGTTCCTCGCCAAGATCATGATGCGCTCGTGTCTCGTGCTTATCAATCTCATGGTTACACCGCCCAGGAAGCAGCAGAAGGCGCGAAGCTCGCCGCAGAAGCTGCCCGCCACGGTGTTCGTACTCACCACGCGCTCAAGGCTTTACACCTCGATCATCTTTTCGGCTCCGCCGCAGGTGGTTGCGTGCCAGGTGCGGAAATCGAAGTTCTTCCATCGCGTTTCCCTGCTTCTGAGCGGTGGAATGCGAACAAGAAGCTGGGTCAATTCGTCGCCTATCGTGCCATCGACCACGCCATCGCACTGGCCGATCAATACGGCATTGGGCAGATCGCCGTGGACAATGCCTTCCACTATCTCTGGGGTGGCGGCTACGTGATGGAAGCCGCAGAGCGCGGCTATTTCGCCTATACCAATTGCACTTCGACACTCGCTGAGGTGGTGCCTTTCGGTGGCAAATTTCCAACGCTCGGCACCAATCCGCACTCATGGGGCATCCCCAGCACCGAGGCAAATGGCTTTCCAATCGTCATGGATTGGGCAACTTCCACTGTCGCCATGGGCCGAGTCCAAGCACTGAAACGCGAAGGAAAAATGCTGCCTCCGGGCGCAGCGGTAGATGCAAATGGTCAGCCGACCGATGACCCGCACAAGGTGGCCGCGCTTCTTCCATTCGGCGGACACAAAGGATACGGCATGTCTTTGCTCAATGAAATCTTCGGCGGTCTCATCGGCGGTTCACTTCCGACATTACGCGGTCGTAGGCTGGAAGCGGCCAACGAGAAAAATACCACGACCTTCTATTTTCAAGTCATTCATCCAGAAGCGATTTCCGGTGGGGACTTCGCCCATGGCCGCAGCCAAATCCAAAACCTCAAGGCCGTCCTCGACGATGTCCTCGGCCATGGAAATGAAAATGCCATGCTGCCCGGCCAGATCGAAGCCGATTTCCGCAAGCGCTCTGACGAAGCAGGCGGCATCCTTTTTACCGCAGCCGAGATCACTGAATTTATTGAAATCAATGCCGAACTGGGTCAGCCACTTTGGGAGGTGAGCAAGCTGGCAACGGCGTAAAGATTCTAACACGCCATGCACCCGCACAGAGTTTCTCCCAGAAATCTCCTGTGGCGGCGACTCAAGCTAGCGGGTGGATTGTTGCTCGTGATCGTCGCCATCCCGCTCGCGCTTCTCGTGAGTTGCCAATCCAAGCTCATCTATTTCCCCCGTCCGTATTCACCGGGAGTAACGACCGACTGGCAGGCGAAAACGAATGGAAAGTTCGTCGACTTCCAGACTTCACAAGGCAAGCAACGCGCCTTTCTCCAAGGAAATCTCAAGTCGCCACGCAACCTCTGGATTTTCTGCGGTGGGAATGGGACCGTCGCGCTGGATTGGTCAGAATGGCTAGAAGAATATGCGCCGCATGATGATGCATGGCTGCTCATTGATTTCCCCGGCTACGGAGATTGCCACGGTTCGCCCACGCCAAGGCGCATCCAAGAAAATCTTAA
>JANORE010000408.1:0-5976 GCA_031415155.1 Akkermansiaceae bacterium
GAACGGCCAAAATGAGGACGGGACGGCTTTTCTCGACCATGCCCAAATCCGCGAACCAGACTTCTCCAGACCTCGCCCTAGTAGCCACCCAGAGCCTCCGTCCACTCGCTGGCTTGCTCCTCAGAAGACCGCAGCGGCGCAGGCAGCGTCGTCACCTCGAATGGCAAGCCTTTCCGCAGCTCGATCTGGGCAAGCAGCATGTTAAAAGCATCACCTGCTTTCATGCCCAATTGGCCGAGAATTTCTTCCGCAGCCTTCAAGCGCTCCGCTGGAACCCGAGCGCGAAATAATACAGTATTTAAATTCATGCTCAAAAGTGCTCAATGCGGCTCAAAAGACAAGCGGGAAAAATTTCCGGTACGATACTTCGTCACAGACTGACCACCTTCGCCCGTTTCTCTGCCTTCAGCATTCCGCAACCCGCGGCGACATCGATGCCCCGGCGCTGGCGAAACGTGCAGGGAAAGCCACCGGCACGGAGGATTTTTTGAAATTCATGGCCCGACTCGCTTTGTGCGCCGGAGAAGCCGCCCGTGGGATTGAGCGGGATCAGATTGATGTGGGCATCCATCCCGCGAAGCAGTTCTAGCAAGCGTCGTGCGGTCTCTGGCGAGTCGTTTTTCCCAGCGATCAAGGTCCACTCGAAGAAAATCCGCTTGCCTGTGATTTCCCCATATTTCCGGCAGGCATCCATTAACATCGCCAGCGACCATCGCTTGCTGGCTGGGACTAATGCCGCGCGTTCTTCTTCAGTCGAGCCATGCAGACTCACGGCGAGTCGGTAAGGCTGGCCCTCTTCTGCCAGGCGTAAAATACTCGGCACGACGCCCACCGTGCTGATCGAGATCTTCGACGGACCGATGCTTGCGCCGCGCACATCAGAGATCGAGCCGAGCGCGTGAATGACGGACTCGTAATTATGCAGCGGTTCGCCCATGCCCATCAGCACCATATTTCGCAAGCGTTTGGTGGGATGGATCATTTTTAAAATCCGCCGGGCATGTAGCACTTGCGCCACGATTTCACCGGGCCGCAGATGCCGGACAAATCCCATTTGCCCGGTGGCACAAAACACGCAACCCATCGCACAGCCCGCCTGAGTGCTCACGCAGACCGTGTGCCGCCCATCGTAGCCCATCAGCACCGTTTCGATCGTCTGGCCATCGCGCAGCCGTAGGAGAAATTTGCGGGTCAGCCCATCGGAGCTATGGATTTCATCGACGACTTCTGGCGCATCGAGGAAAAACGCTTTTCCCTCACCCACGGATTCCGCGATCCAGTGCTTCAGCGGAGAGGGAAAATGGATGGCCGCTAGATCGAGCTCACCTTCGCGCTGCAACTTCCGCCACAGCGACTTCGCATGATGCAAGATCACCCCGCCAGCCGCCAATACCTCCGCCAGCTCAGAAAAACTGAGATCGTGCAAAGATCGCGGGGCCGGATGACTCACACCCAGACTGCAACGCTACCGGCAGCCATATTCAAGCGAGATTTGAAGGTGAGCCGTAAAATCCCAAACATCGCACTTGGCGCGGCCGTCTCACCTGCTCACCTTGCCGCCGGATTGAACGAATGAGCACGGTTTTAGAAACTATCGATGGCGGGACTCGCTATCTCGAAAAGCGCGGAATCGACGATGCTCGACGAAACATGCAGATGCTTGTCGCGCGCCAGCTCGGCTGCACACGGATGGATCTTTATCTCCAATTCGACCGATCCATGGACGAGGCCGATCTCTCACCGCTCCGCGAAACCTTGAAAAAGCGCGGCGAAGGCATCCCCATCCAGCATTTGCTCGGGAACGTTTATTTCCAAAAATATGAGTTCAAGACCGATGCGCGAGCCTTGATTCCCCGGCCAGAAACCGAAGAACTCGTCGAGTGGATTTTAAAATGGGAGCTGCCGAGTGACTTGGCCATCCTCGACGTCGGTTGTGGTTCCGGTGTCATCGGCCTGACTCTTGCCGCCGAGCGTCCCACTTGGCACGTCACCCTCGCTGATATTTCGGAGGATGCGCTCGCTCTGGCCCAAGAAAACGCCGCGATGCTCGAAGTCACGAATGTGGAATTTCTCCACAGCGATCTCTTCTCACACATCGGCGGCCCGTTCGATGGCATCGTCGCCAATCTCCCCTACGTTCCGGAAACGGAGCGGGCGACGCTTACCCGCGAGGTCATGCATGATCCCGCGCTCGCGCTTTTCAGCGGCACCGACGGACTGGATCTCATCCGGCGCTTCATTCCAGAAGCATTCACACGTCTCAAGCCCGGCGGCTGGCTAGTTTTAGAAATCGGTCATGATCAGGCTTCACAGGTCCGTGAAATTCTTCATGCTCACTCCTTCACCGACATCGAAGTCAAAACGGACCTCTCTGGAATCGCCCGTTTTCCATTCGCGAAAAGGCCTAGAAATCGTTGAGAGTAGATTCTTCATTTCGCTCTTAACCATCCACTCTCAACTTTCTACAAATCACTCATGGATAAACTCGTAGTTCACGGCGGCGCAACCTTGCGCGGAGCCATCAATATTTCCGGCTCGAAAAACGCCTCATTGCCCATTCTTGCTGCCGCGTTGCTCACCAGTGACGATTGCATCATCCGCCGAGTCCCGGATGTTTCGGATACGAACTACATGATCCAGATCCTCAGCGCACTCGGCGCGGATGTGGAGCGTTCATCCGGAACCGTGCGTATTTCCTGCGCGGAAATCATCGATGAAGCACCGTATGAATTGGTCCGGCGGATGCGTGCTTCCATTTGCGTGATGGGGCCGCTGCTTGCGAGAAAAGGCCGCTGCGTGGTGTCTCTTCCCGGTGGCTGCGTCATCGGCGACCGCCCGGTGGATCTTCATCTTCGTGGACTGGAAGCACTCGGTGCGAAGGTGGAATTCGAAGGTGGAAATATCACACTCACCGCACCTCACGGATTACGCGGCGCGGAAATCGACTTGCGCGGGACTCATGGCCCGACCGTTCTCGGCACGGATAATGTGATGATGGCTGCCACGCTTGCGGAAGGAACGACCATCATCGAGTCCGCCGCCGCCGAGCCAGAAGTCCTCGATCTTGCCAATTTCCTCAATGCCATGGGCGCGAAAATCACCGGCGCTGGCACTCGCCGCATCGTCATCGAAGGCGTCGCAAAATTGCATGGCGTCGAGCACACCGTCATTCCAGACCGCATCGAAGCCGGGACCTTCATGGTTGCCGCTGCCCTCGCCGGGGAAGGAGTCACCCTGCGTCGCGTTTGCCGCGAACAAATGAAAGCGATCACCGCCGCCATCGTGCAATCCGGGCATCGCGTCGATTTTAATGAAGCCGGTGACACCTGCACCATTCACCGTGGCGAAACTCTCCAAGGCGTGGATCTTAGCACCGCGCCCTATCCCGGTTACCCCACGGATATGCAGGCACAAATGACCGCGCTGCTCGCCACCACCTCCGGCATCAGCGTGGTCAAAGATACCATTTTTCCACAGCGTTTCATGCACTGCGCCGAGCTCAAGCGGATGGGTGCCGACATCAAGGTGGACAATGGCACCGCCGTGGTGCGTGGCGTGGCCCAGCTTTCTGCGGCTCCAGTCATGGCCTCGGATTTACGGGCTTCCGCCGCGCTCGTCCTCGCTGCTCTCACTGCCAAAGGTTCCACCGAAATCAGCCGTTTGTATCACATCGACCGCGGCTACGAACACATCGATGAAAAGCTCCTCATGCTCGGTGCCAATGTCGAGCGCGTGAAAGATCGGTGAACTGGAATGCGGAGTTCACCGCGCTTTGCCCCTGGAAGTTCTAGTCGTAACTGTAGCACTTCTTACCGCGAATCTGGATCCTTATTGAAACGTCGCCACCAGTTTGCGATTTTTGCTGACCTTGAAGGTATAGCGCGGCTTTTTGCTGACCACTTTGCTGCCGTCTTTCCACGACACAAATTGATGCCCCTTCTTCGCTTTGGCCACCACGGTGATCTTTTTGCCCGCCGGATAGTTGCCCATCCCTCGCACCGAGCCTTTGCTCCGAGGGCTTGCCTTCAAGGCGACGCTGTGCTGTCCCTGACAGGCAATGGCTAAACGCGTCGTGCCGCTCAAGGTGTTCGAATTGACCGTCATCGTTCCGGCAAACGCTTTAGCAGAGCTTGGGGTAAATTGGATCACCACCGGCTCGATCGCGCCTGGGGCGAGGCTGCCCTTGAAGTTACCGATGAAGCCTGCGGGCAAAGTCAGTCCAGTGACGTTGATCGCTTGGGTGCTTTTGTTTTCGAGGTTGATCGTGCGCTTGGCAGTCTTGCCTACGACGACGTTGCCGAAGTTGAGGTCGCCGCTGGCCACGAGCACGCGCCCGAGTGCGGTGATTTCCGCGAACCCCCCGCTGAAGGAAACGGCGACCCGGCTCGCCGCGTTGGCTGCGGTGACGGTTTCCCACGCGCTGCCGTTCCAAGTCTGCAATGGATTCGTGCCGAGAGCGGCAAGGGCGGCGGTGATACCCGCGGCGTTCGCTTTGGTATAGAGAAGATTATTGGGAGCGAGGCGCAGTTGGGCGGCTCCTGCGAGAGGGGCTTCAGTTTCCAGTTGCAAGACGTTCAAGGTGCCTCCCACGGTAGAACCGATGTATATTTCGTTGGCCTGCAACGCGCCTTCGATCACTAAATAGTTGGCGTCGGAGCTGGCATTTTTACCGAGATGGATGGCTTTACCACTGGCCTTGACGGTGGCGAGGGTGCCGGGCCGTTGAAAGACGCTGTTGCTGTCGGTCGTGTCGCCGATGATCCAGTCGGTCTGCGAGTCGAAGTTAAGACCAGCGATGAACCGGGTCGCATTGCCAGCATCCAAGGTCGTGAAGCTGGCCACGCTCCCGCTGTAGGCCTTGCCCATTCTTGAGTTCTTGCCCGGGGCACCGATCACGAATTGATCGCCTTGGACGGCGACGCTATACCCGAACACATCACCATCCAGCGCGCCATCATTCCCAGAACCCACCCCGCCCGTGCCGTCTGAGGCGGTGAGCTTCACGCTTTGGGTGATCGTGCCTGTCGCCGTATCCAGATTCCGATACACATAGGCTGAGCCTTTAGAGCTGTCGTCTTGGAAAGCCCCGACGAGGCCAGTGCTGCCAGAGACACTCACGGAATAGCCGAAGAAATCATTCCCCGCGCCGTCGGAGGCGATCAGCTTCACGTTTTGGGTCACTGTGCCCGTCGCTGTATCCAGATTCCGAAACGCATAGGCCGAGCCTTTAATACTGTCGTCTCCGGCAGCCCCGACGAGGCCGATGCCGCCAGAGACACTCACGGAATAGCCGAAGAGATCATTCCCCGCACCGTCGGAGGCGGTGAGCTTCACGTTTTGGGTGATCGTTCCCGTCGCCGTATCCAGATTCCGAAATCCATAAGCAGAGCCTTTCGCTCTGTCGTTTCCGGCAGCCCCGACGAGACCGAGGCTGCCAGAGACAGTCACGGACAGGCCGAAACTATCCTCCTCTGCGCCGTCGGAGGCGGTTAGCTTTACGTTTTGGGTAATCGTGCCTGTCGCCGTATTCAGATTTCGAAATCCATAAGCAGAGCCTTTACGGCTGTCGTCTCCGAAAGCCCCGACGAGGCCGAGGCTGCCAGAGACACTCGCGGAAGAGCCGAACTGATCATTCTTCGCGCCGTCGGAGGCGGTGAGCTTGACGTTTTGGGTGATCGTGCCCGTCGCCGTATCCAGATTCCGAAATACATAGGCTGAGCCTCTAAAGCCCTCGTCTCCGATAGCCCCGACGAGGCCGAGGCTGCCAGAGGCACTCGCGGAAGAGCCGAGCTGATCTCCCCCCGCGCCGTCGGAAGCGGTCAGCTTCAAGTTTTGAGTGATCGGGCCCGTCGCCGTATGCAGACTCCGATATACATAGGCTGAGCCTGTATAGTCCTCGTCTCCGTTAGCTCCGACGAGTCCGAGTGTCCCAGAGGCACTCACGGAAGAGCCGAGCAGATCTCCCACCGTGCCGTC
>JANORE010000409.1:0-8367 GCA_031415155.1 Akkermansiaceae bacterium
CACGGAAGCAGAATATCGGCGCGTATTTGATACGAATGTCTGGAGCGTGCTGGCCAGCATGAAGCATGAAATTCCAGCCATGCTCAAGAATGGTGGCGGCTCGATTATCAATACGAGCAGCATCGTAGGTCACATCGGCATGGCGGGAGCCGGCATCTATATTGCGACGAAACACGCAGTGGAAGGTCTCACCAAAACTGCGGCTCTGGAACAGGCGAAGTCTGGCATCCGGGTGAATGCAGTTTCGCCAGCCGCCATCGAGACGGATATGGTAGATCGCTTCGTGGGAACGGATGGCGAGTCGCGCGAATATCTTGCCGGACTTCACCCGATGGGGCGGATGGGGCGCTCGGATGAAATTGCACAACCCGTCCTCTTCCTCGCCAGTGATGCGGCTTCGTTTATCACCGGCACGTCACTCGTGATCGACGGTGGTTTCACGGCGCAGTGAAATCATCCTCAACTGGAAAATGAACCGCAGATAACCGAGCCGTGCGGCATCGGAGAAGAAACTCCGTTGCCGCATGTGTCATCGTCCCGCTTCGTGATTGCCTTCGTCGCACTTTCCAAACAGGGTGCGGGTCTCGTCGAGAAACATCAGAAAATCATCACGTTGAAAACTTTTAAAGAACTCGGGATTTCCGCCGATCTCATCCAAGGCCTGCAAGAACTCGGCATCATTGCGCCCACCGAGATCCAAGCAAAATCGATCCCATTCCTGCTCGAAGACGGCGGTGATCTCATCGCCCAAGCGCAGACGGGCACCGGCAAGACCGCCGCTTTTGGATTGCCCTTGCTGACCAAGATCAACCCGAAGTCGCCGGAGATCCAGGGCGTCGTCATCGCTCCCACGCGTGAACTGGCCAAACAAATCGGTAAGCAACTCTTCCGCTACACCAAGTTTTCCGAGAAAATCTTCGTCGAAGTGCTCAGTGGCGGTGACAACATCGACCGACAAGTCGCCGCCCTGCAGAGGCCGACGCACATCGTCGTCGCCACTCCTGGACGGCTCATTGATTTGATCAATCGCCGGGCACTCACGCTGGTCTCAACGAAGCATCTCGTGCTGGATGAGGCGGATGAAATGCTGAGTATGGGATTCAAAAAGGAATTGCTCAAAATCTTCGGCCTCACTCGCGGCAGGCGCAGCACTTGGTTATTTTCCGCGACGATTCCTGATGCGATTCATGGCCTGATCAAGGACTGCATGTCTGCGAAACCCCATTTGCTAAAAATCGATAAGGCGCATGTGGTGAACCGAGACATCGATCATCAATTCGTGATTTCCAGCCGCGATGAGAAAACGAATTTCATCAGCGCGTTTTTGAAAAATCAGCAGGAAAACCGTGGCGTTATTTTCTGTCGGACCAAAGCCGGTGCGATCATTCTCGGTAAACAGCTTACGACGAAGGGATTTCCTGTGGATGTTTTACACGGTGATCTCACTCAGAAGGAACGCGATACGGTGATGCGTTCGTTTAAAAAAGAACGCAGCCAATTTCTGATCGCCACGGATGTCGCGGCCCGTGGCATCGATGTGGAAGGACTTTCCTTCGTGATTCATCACCAGCTTCCCGAGCAAGTCGAGTACTACACTCATCGTAGCGGCAGGACGGCACGAGCGGGTAAAAAAGGAATTTCCATTTCACTCATTGAACCCAGAGAGCGTGCGAAAATCACCAAGCTAGAAAATGACCTCGGTCTATCTTTCAGCGAGACGCACGCCTGATGGCACGCGGTGAAATCCATTTTTACGACTCATTAGCGCCTTTACAGCGAGTGATGTTAGGCGACTCGTTGATGGCGGCGAGTGCTGCTGGCCAGCATATCGAGCAAGTAGAAATCGTCTTCACAGCAGAACTTACGAGCAAAAAAGTCATTGCTGCTTGGCTGGAAACGGTGGCTCAGACGGAGGCGTTACAAATGGCCTTTCGGATCGTGAATGGAAATCCTGTCGGCTGGGAAAAGGCACCCGCGCGGGAGATTTCAATCCAAGAGGTATTGCCAGTTTCGTGGGAGCGGTGGCTGGCAGCAGATCGGTCTCGTGAGATCCTTATACCGCAACAAGTTCCGTGGCGGGTGGTTTATTGGCCGGAGGCACGGCACTTTCTTTGGACGTTTCATCACGCGCTGTTAGACGGACGATCCATGACGCGGATTTTACAAAATTTTCTCAAACGGATCGCTGGTGAACCAGCCGAGTTTTTAGCGATCGCTCCATGGCATAATCACTCACTGCATGAGGCCGCGATGGCAGTAAATGCATTTCAAGAAACCTTGCTCCGTCTTGAGCCTGCCGGGATGAAATTTTCTACCGAATCAGCGGATGGAGGCAAGGCGGTGTGCTTTCTGGGTCATGAGGTGTTGACCGCCTTGGAAGCCATCGCACTCGAGATTAAGGTCACCGTAGCAACGATTCTGATCTGGGCATGGGGCCAAGCTGTGATCGAACGATCCGCCACCCAAGCGACGATGGTGGAACAGGTGCGTTGTGGAATTCCACAACCAGGAATGGCAGGATTTACCATGAATATTCTGCCCGTGCTGGTTCACCGAGCCGTGGATGGAGAGGTGGAAAAACCGTTGCAGGAGCTGCGGGCGCAATTGTTAGGACTGCGAGCCATTGAGCAAGTTTCATGGATCGAACACGCGGACGGCCTCAGCGTGATCATGATCGAGTATGGCACGCTGGAACATATTCTACGTGGAGGAGTGGGGGGAAATAGGATCGAGTCAGTGATGCTCCACGAGTGTGAGGGAGTGAGTCTGGCGGCCACGGCGCATCTTTTACCGGACTTAAGATTGGAAGTCGAAGGGCCGAGTAAATTCGATTTACTGGGAAGATGGATAGCGTTTCTGGAACTCGTTCAGAAAACCATGACCCAAGAGAAAATTTGAACCACAGATGGACGCAGATGGACGTTCATTTTTAAGAAATCCCGAAGGATTTGTTTGGGTCCGGGTCCGGCTCTATAAAAACGCTCCCTAGAGCGAATCCATGCCCCCCCTGCGAGAACTCTGGACTCTAACAAGTTAAAAGTTTTCTATACCGATCATTTCATGCGTTAACATCAATGGTCGCGTTTACACTGCGCTGGTCAGGGGACTGGAGTGACAGCCAGACGGCAGAAGCGTTTCATGGATTCTTGTGGGAGGGTGAACTGGACACGGTCGGGGTTGGTTAGAGTTTGGATGTTCGGGTCAGGCGGTGCTATTTCCTCCGTCCAATCGATGAGATCCTCGGAGAGCTGGAACTTGTAGCTGGCGGCGGTGGGGTCATAAGGCCAAGTCCAGATAATGACTCCGCCAGTATGGATGATCGGCGGGATGGCGGTCGAGGTCGAGCCAGTCTCGCCCATGAAATACTCAATCCCGTTCGGAACGCCGTCGCTATCATGGTCGAGCCCGGCAATCTGACCGCCGGCGTTGGCGTCAGCCCATGCGTTGTAGCCGGAGGAAGCGATCTGATGGACTGAGAAACCAGCCTGCATGGGTCCGTGGAAACCCGAAACTGTTTGTGGCAGGGTCAGAACTAAGGTGGATGTGTCGGTAACGGTGGCCGTGAGTAATGCGTATTCATCACCGCTCGCAGCTGATCCGAATGCCAATGACACCGGAACGAGTCCGCCGTTATTCGACGCCAGAGTCACGGTTTCAGTGTAAGCGTAAATCGTTCGAAAATCACCGTAGCCGAATTGAAACCGATACTGGCTACCAGAGTTCAGTCCGGTGAAGGTCAAGGTCATCCCACGGGGAGAAGAAAGTGGGAAGGCTCCGAATCGATATTGCTGGTCGGTCCCCAAGGCCGTCCCTGTGACGCCGCCACCGCCACCGCCTCCGGTAACAGCTATGGCCACACTGACTCCAGAACCCAGCGCAAAGGACGTGGCGAACGGCGTGCCCCAGTGACTGAAGGCGATGCCATCATAGGTGCCAGCATTACCGAATACAGCGGCACCTACGAGAACGCCGCTGCTAATGAAGGGAATCCGATTATTGCTAATCGTGCTAGTGGCGTTGATGGAGCTGGCAGTCACGGTGATTGAAAGCGTGAAAGGTGTGCTGAAGAGGGATCCGTTACCAGCCTCGAAACCTATCGACGCATAGGGCGAGCCGGTCGCATCCGGCGCTGGGGTAAATCGCAAGCGTCCAGACGAGATATACGCGGCACTGATGTCTTGGTTCAATGTGACACTCACCCAGTTGCCCGAACCAGTCGTGTCAAATTCCAAGCTACCAGCACTCGGGAGCGTGGAAATCCTCACTGCCGCGAGCGGTATGCCTTGCGGGTCAGAATAGCTGCCGAAGTCACCTAACGAGAGTATTACGAACTCATTTTTTTTAATGTTCAGAGCGTCATTGGTCGTTGTAGGCGCTTGCACGGCGGCCTCGACCCGATGGACCGAGAATCCGGCAATGATCGGCCCGATACCGTTTTGTCCGCGTGGGAGATCTAAGCGGAGACTGGTAGAACCCGAGATCATGGCGGTGATCAGGGCGTAATCGTCAGTAGTGGTGGTCGAGCCGATCGACAGCGGGACCTGTGTATTACTAGCATCGTTGAGCGAAAAAATGGCGGCTGCGCTGTAGGGAAAGGAACCTAACCGCTTGTCGCAAAAGCCGAATTGGAACCGATACGTTTGGGCGGCATCCAAGCCACTAAAAGTCAACGTACCGGCGGCATTTCCCGTAGAATAAGCAGCAGTAGCGTATTGGCCGTCTCCACCCAGAGAGGAAGTGGTAGCGTTCAAGGACGACCTGGCGGCCACAGTCACCCCGGCTCCGAATGGCATAACGGTAGAATAGGGCTGCGACCAGAGGCTGAACGGGATATCGTCCCAGGTGCCTGCATTGCCAAACACGGCTGCCCCCACCAGGATTCCGCTGTTGGCGAAAGGAATGTGAGCACTGTCGTAAGAAACTGCGGCAGTGACTGATCGCACTGTGAGCGTCTGTGAAACTTGCAGGGCGGGGTTGTAGCTAGCGTCGCCCGCTTGATCGGCGGACAGCCGGGCGATGCCTGTGCTCACGATGGTCACCATGCCAGTTTCAGCATCCACGGTGGCTACCGCCGGATTATCGCTCGTGTAAGTGACGGGCAATCCGGAACTCGCTGTCGCCGGGTTTACGAATGGAGGATCGTTCCTCGCCTTGGACAGTGCCAGACCGAGGTCGAAGGTGATCGTCTGGTTCGCCTTGCCGACTGTGAGAGTCTGACGAGCTTGCGGTGCGGGTAGGAAAGCGGCGTCTCCCGCTTGGTCAGCCAGCAAATGCGCTGTGCCGATCCCGGTGATAGTAACCAAGCCACTGACGGCATCCACGGAGGCTACAGATGGATTGTCAGTCGAATAAGTAACTGCTAGGCCAGTGCTCGCTACTGCCGGGTCTGCGAAAGGCGGATCATTCCACGCCATGGCTAGCGCCGATCCTAGCGTGAAGGAGATCGCTTGGCTGCCCTTGGTTGCCGTGGGTGTCGCACTTACGATTTCAGACCATTCGCTGTTACCCGAGCTGCTAGTGGAGCGCACCTTAAACTCGTAAGAGGTGCTGATTTCCAGACCTGTATTCATGCGTGAAGGCACCAAAACTGCATTGATTTGCACCACGCCGCTCTGTGTGTTGCGCTGATATAACTCGTAGCCAGTGGCACCGGGGGCCGGCACCCAGTTTAAGGCGACAGTGGCGAGACCGGGCGTAGCGGATAGGCCGGATGGCGTTGACGCCTTGGCCAACAAAGTGAACGTCTCGGGTGCGGTTGCTTGACGCGTTACCCAGACAACCAGCATCGGGATGCCATTGGTATCCCTAACAATTCCCTGGCGGAAATTTGCACCTGAAGGCTGCTCTACGCCGTCTATCAGCAGGCGGGCTGGTTCTTCGGGGTTCTTCCAGTTTTTCAGCACCAGACATAGATTGACGAGCGGGGATTCATTGCTGGCAGAGATCCGAACTGACGGCGCGTTCCCGGTGGCGGTGAGATGATAGGCCCGCTCCGACGAAACATAAGCGGCCTCTTGGCAATCAGCCAAGGTTGCGATGGCCGGAGCCTGAGTCCAAGATTTGGCCAGCGGGGCGAGTCCTGCGGCGCTACTTGTCGTCAGCCCGTAGAGGTTGACCACCTGTTGCTGATAGGATGCAACATTGTGTCTGACGGGCCATAGGTTGCCAGCGCACATGGAACTCGGGCGATCCGACCAAAGGGTATTGCGGTCATCCGAAGGAAACGGGGCAACTGGCCAATGATTCCAACAACTGAATTTGGAATAGCTGGGGTTCGCGTGGTGAAACGGTGTCCAGTAAGATCCAGGTTCCCCAATGATGTAGTGCTTGTAGTTCGCCTTGAGGTTCATGTGTTCAATACTGCCGTTAGCAATAGCAGGGTCCAGACTCACTGCGCCCGCGCCGCCGGACCAGTCGTAGCGCTGCATCTGGCCGTTCATGTTCGCCACGGTGATGAATTGGTCATTGACATTGTCTTCAGGACGGGTTCCCGGCTGATTAAGCAATTCATGCTGTTGTACTTCTTGCAAGCGTCCCGGGGTGTTCGCCCGGACCTCTTGGTAGCGAACAGCAACCCCGTCAGGATATATGGCATAATACTCGTCCGTCCAATCGCCCCACGGGTCGTTGGTGGTGAGCAGCGAGTAGTCGATCATGTTACTCGCGACGCGCCAATGCACGACGACTCTCGCGGGAGTGTTTTCAATCAAGCGCACATGGGAAAAACGACACTGTTTGTCGGACATGTGTTCTGCGAAGCTCGGTCCTTCGGTAAAATTCTCTGGACTCTGGTCGCTTACCCAGATGCCATTTTCCGAGACTGTGGAAAGCCCATAATTCGTTCCACGCCAAAACACCATACGTATCGGATGCTGATCAAATCCGACGACGATATCTGGGTGATCACCCACTCGCCACAGATTGTCCCACGCGGGAGCATAGGCGAGCTTTTCGTAGCTAGCACCGAACGTTCCATCAGCTGTGCCGCTGGGCATTACCCGATATTGTAATGGCTGCAAGACTGATGGCATGAGAGCCGTCCGGTTCGAGCTAATTTCGGTTTCGGAAAGCGGCCGACCATAAATCCGCACCTCGTCGATCAAACCGTCGAACACCATGTTCGAAAGGAAGCTCTGAGCGAACGTGCGACCGTTCGAGGTGGGAGACTGCTTTTCTCGAGACATACCGATCCGAATATCCGTGGCAGATGCATCTACCAGCGTACCGCTGGCCGCCAGAGTTCCCGCGGAAGCTCCATCCAAGTAAATCGTTAGACCGACAGCAGGGTCATACACCGCAGCCACATGAGACCATTTGAGCAATGGCAATTGAGCAGATGTTGTCAAAGTTTTCCAACCGTCAGGCGTTTGCACGCGAAAAATCAAGTGCCCCAAGTAGTCCATGTGCAGGGAATAGCCGTTCGCATTGCCACCGCTGTGGTCCACGATGGCCGATGAATTATTGGCATACTCTTGCGGTGCGACCCACGCCTCCATCGTCAACCCAAGACTAACATTCGGGGCATTAGCACCCGGTAAGGTAACCACTGAAGTGTATCCGTCAAACTCAAGACAAGTGCCCGATACGCCCTCACGCCAGATCGCCGTGTTGCCTGAAATCGCGCAGTCCATCGCGTTCACGTTTTCCTGCGTGAGGTATTTCCGCGCTAGCGGACGCGCGCTCAGGCCGTCATCGAATTTCCACCACAGCGCTGGTGAACCCACTGGCGGAGTTTTGATCGCCGCGCCGGGTATCGCGATAGGTGGCGTGTCTTGCGGCACCGCTGGCTGGGTGCTCAACCCAACAATCCCGCCTGAGGTCAGAGAAAACGTCTGAACAGTGAGATTGGTCGGACTGTCATGCGCATCTACTTTTGCCTGAGCCGTCCGCACCGTGCGTGTCACCGCGCCAGCTGGGGTGATCGTGAAATACTCGTCAACATAGTCCCGATAGTATTTCGAAAGATCACCGTCGTAGCTGCTCATAAAATCGGTGAAACGGTTGCTTACTAGGTCTGGAGCATAGCGCCAATGGACCACCACGCCTGTGGCACTACTTTCGATGAGGCGCACATACGAGCAACGATTGATGTTATCCGGCCTGTTCGCTGGGCCGTCGCCACTGCGCGTGACGATTTCCGGTAATAATAATTTCGAGGTGCCTACTTGCCAATACGGCAGGTAGCTGTGTTCCCGGCTGAAAACGAAGCGACCGGCAGGTAATTGGACCACCACGTCTGCGTATTTTCCGGTCAGAGACCTTCCAGGCAGAGTCGCTTCCGGGGCATCGGCAAATCCTAACCGCGTGTAATAGGCGAAAAACTCGGAGGCAAAGGTGGCTCCGGAACTCAGCAGAAGTGCAGCGACC
>JANORE010000410.1:0-3337 GCA_031415155.1 Akkermansiaceae bacterium
GGGAACAATTGTGGCAACAACGCCCTTGTTTCCGTGACGACCGGCCATTTTGTCACCCACGGAGAGCTTCCGTTTGGCGGCAATGAAAACCTTCACTTCCTTGATGACGCCTGGATCGACTTCATCGCCGGACTCCAGTGAATCGAGTTTACGCTCACGCTCGGTGTCGAGTTCTTGGAAGCGACCTTCGAAGGAACCGATGATTTCTAAGATCTTATTACGGATCGGCGAAGGATCGATTTCGATGTGATCGTGGACAGAAGCGAGCTTGCGCAGAAGCGTTTTGGTGATCTTGCGGTTCGCGGGGATGATGATTTCACCAGTCTGCGCATTGACCACATCAAGCGGGATTTTCTCGCCCAACAGAATGTCGGAAAGACGTTCCGTGAGATCATCGGTGAGCTTGTCAGCACGCTTCTTGTGCTCGTCGTTGATCTTCTTGAGCGTTTTCTTGAGTTCGACGGGGTCGACTTTTTCAGCACGCTTCTTGGCGAATCCACTTTGAGAAACGCGGACGTCTTGGACGATTCCAACGCAGCCAGATGGCACTCGGAGTGAAGTGTCTTTCACGTCGGCCGCTTTTTCGCCGAAGATGGCGCGAAGAAGACGCTCTTCTGGAGCGAGTTCCGTTTCGGATTTCGGAGTGATTTTCCCGACAAGAATGTCGCCGGGTTTCACTTCTGCACCGATGCGGATGATGCCGTCGTGGTCGAGATTGCGGAGTGCATCTTCACCGACGTTCGGGATGTCGCGAGTGATTTCTTCAGGGCCGAGCTTGGTATCGCGAGCTGCCACGTCGAATTCAGAAATGTGGATCGAGGTGTAAACATCGTCTTTTACCACGCGCTCGGAGATGACGATGGCATCTTCGAAGTTGTAGCCATTCCAAGGCATGAAGGCGACGAGAACATTGCGCCCGATGGCGAGTTCGCCGTCTTCCGTATTCGGTCCGTCTGCCAAGACTTGGCCTTTTTTGATCTTCTGGCCTTTAACGACGATTGGCTTCTGGTTGATACAGGTGCCAGCGTTTGAGCGCATGAATTTTCGTAGCGGATAGGCCATGATGCCTTTCTCCACGTTGGTTCTTACGGACTCAGAGTCGCTGATGAATTTCTCGTCAGAAACCGGTAATTTTCCGTCTGGCGTGGTGACGATGATTTCCGCCGTCGCAGCGGCGACAATGCCGTCTGCTTCGGAAACCACGACCGCCCGGGAATCGCGAGCAGCCTTGCCTTCGAGACCTGTTCCGACGAGCGGAGCTTCGGAAACGAGAAGCGGCACCCCTTGGCGTTGCATGTTCGAACCCATCAGAGCGCGGTTCGCGTCATCGTGCTCGAGGAATGGAATCAGACCCGCAGCCACGGAGACGAGCTGCTTGGGCGAAACGTCCATGTAGTTCACATCCGCAGGAAGTGCTTCGATGAACTCGCCGCCTTTTTCACGGGCGGTGATGCGCTCGGTTTGGAAAGTCCCCTTTTTATCAATCGGGTTATTCGCTTGAGCGATTAAGAAATTTTCCTCTTGGTCAGCCGTGAGATACTCGATCTCGTTGGTGACTTTCGAGTCCACCACGCGGCGGTATGGAGTTTCGATGAAACCAAACTCGTTGATCCGAGCATAAGTACACATCGAGTTGATCAGGCCGATGTTCGGACCTTCCGGGGTCTCAATCGGACAAATCCGGCCATAGTGGGACGGATGCACGTCGCGAACTTCGAAGCCAGCACGGTCACGATTCAAACCACCAGGTCCAAGCGCGGAAAGACGACGTTTGTGCGTCAGCTCAGCGAGCGGGTTCGTTTGGTCCATGAACTGCGAGAGCTGCGAACGACCGAAGAAATCACGCACCACGGCAGAAAGTGCCTTCGGATTAATGAGTTTCTGCGGCGTCATGCCTTCGATATTCACATCGAAAAGAGTCATCCGTTCTTTGACCAAACGCTCGGTGCGGGCAAGACCGACGCGGCATTGATTGGCAAGAAGCTCACCCACCGCACGGACGCGGCGTGAACCAAGGTGGTCGATGTCGTCGATGACACCGTCGCCTTTTTTCAGCTTGAGGATGTAGCGGACGGCAGCGAGGAAATCCTCCGGAACCATGATCCGTTGATCCGAATCCACTTGGATACCGAGCTTTTGGTTGATCTTATAACGACCCACACGCGTGAGATCGTATTTTTTCGCATCGAAGAAAAGACGCTTGAGAAGAGCACGTGCATTCGCCGCAGTCGGTGGATCACCTGGGCGAAGTTTGCGGTAAATGTCTTTCAGGGCAGATTCTTCGTCGTGTGCCGGATCTTTGCGAAGCGACTTGAGAAGAATTTCGTCTTCCCGACCGTCGATGACTTCCACAGTTTTGTGACCGAGAGCCAAAAGCTGACGAACAATGCCAATGGTAAGTGGTTCGTAGGCCTTCGCGACAGTCAATTCACCATCAAGAATATCCTCGAAAGGAACTTTGTGGCCGAGTTCCGCCTCATCCATGGTCTCGCTGAGTGCGAGTGCTTCAGGCGAATAGAAATGACTGACGATTTCGCGGTCCGTTGGGTAACCCAGAACACGGAGGAAAGTCGTAGCCAAGAATTTGCGACGGCGACGGCGGCGGTCGAGATAAACGTAAAGCAGATCGTTCGTGTCGAATTGCACTTCGAGCCATGATCCACGGTCAGGAATGATCCGGAAGGAATGAAGAAGCTTACCATTCAAGTGCTGCGAAGTTTCGAAGCAAATCCCGGGTGAGCGATGAAGCTGAGAAACGATGACACGCTCGGCACCGTTGATGATGAAAGTCCCGCGGCGGGTCATCATTGGAAGCTCGCCCATGTAGACGCGTTCTTTTTTGGTTCCAGTCTCGTCTTTCAACTTAAACGTCACATAAAGTGCCGCACTAAAGCTCTCACTGTTGCGCAATGAGTCGAGAGAGGTGATCTTCGGATCTTCAATATCGTAAGCGACGAAGTCGAGTTCGATGGCTTCATCGTAGCTTTTGATCGGGAAAACCTCGCGGAAAACCGCTTGAAGACCCGCATCTGCTCGCTCGCTAGGGAGCGTTTCCTTTTGAAGGAATTCATCGTATGACCGACTCTGAACCTCAATGAGGTTAGGTGGTTCGATGACTTCTTCGAATTTCCCGAAATAGAGACGTTCAGCCATGGCGTTTAGTGGTTTTTTACAAATTGAGCCCGAGCCGCGAACGGTCTCAGGCAGGGGGAATCCCGCGTACGAAAGAAAGGTCGGCATCGGCGGGAAAACCTCGATGGATGTGATGAGGCTCTCACGTCGGTTTCGACAGAAAATCCCGGAGCAGATTACTCTGCCCCGGGAAAAGTCTGACAGA
>JANORE010000411.1:0-4714 GCA_031415155.1 Akkermansiaceae bacterium
TTCGCAAACGGTAACTTCACTCCCAATGCCTGACATATAAACGGCACGCGGCAAGAACGACGCGCCCAGTTTTTCCAGAACCTCTGGCGCGGGAGATTCTGGCAATTGGAATTTCATGACGCCGCGTCCATATAAATCCAGAGCCGCTAGCAGCAAAGGCGCCGCAAAAGACTGCGTCTCTAACACTTGTGCTCCAGCTCGCAGTAGTGCCTCCGCTCGCTGCGCGTATTCAGGTGCGTCCAGCAAGGTCGCCAGCTTCAGAAGATTTTCTGCGGATAGGTGATTGGGAGATGGCTCGGCACCATCATAATCCTCACGGATCTGCATCAAGATTTCTCCCGCTAGCTCAGACCGCATGACGTAGCCGGATTGAGAAATATCCCAGAATTTTTCGTCTAACTGGTGCTGCAGCGACACCGCCCAGCCAAGCCATCCTTCGTGAGGAAAAACTGAATGTAGCTCAATCAACCCGGAAATGAGAAATGCATAATCCGCTGGGAATGCTTTCACATTTCCTCGATGCCCGCGAAAGGTGCGGTAGAGATTCTCACCATCCCACAATTCTTTTTTCAGGAAATGCGCGGCTTGGTTCGCGGCGGCGGCGAGATCCTGCCGCTCTAAAATCCTCGCTCCTCGAGCGAGTGCGCCGATGGCCAATCCATTCCATGCCGTCACGATTTTATCATCGCGATGCGGCATCGGACGCTTCACGCGAGTCGCTCGCAGAACTTCCTTAGCCATCGAGAGTCGCTCACGAATTTCTTCCAAGCTGCAATCGAACATCACGGCAAGAGCGTCGTCTTGCTGGGCACGGAAGAGCGTATTTTGATTCTCCAATTCACCATGCGGATCACTTTCTGGCCGGGCATTTCCTTGCGCCTCTACTCCATAAGCCGCCGAGAAAATCGCCGCATCGCGTGGAGCCAATAACGTAGAAATTTCCTGCGCCTCCCACGTCCAGAACGCACCTTCACGTTTCTCGGTGGCATCTTCCGTCGGTAAACTATCCGCATCTTCTGCCGCATGAAATGCCCCGCCTGAATCACGCAATGTTTCTAGCAAATAGGCGAAGATTTCCTCTCCCACATTACGGAAGTATCGGTCTCCAGAAATCTGCCAACCATCGAGATAGGCCATCGCTAGCTGCGATTGATCATAGAGCATTTTTTCATAGTGCGGCACATGCCAGTAACGATCCACCGAGTAGCGATGAAACCCGCCACCGAGGTGGTCTCGCATCCCGCCAGCCGCCATCGCCCGCAGCGTGCACTCACTCATCTGCCACGCCATTTCTCCCTCATCACTCTCTGGGCCGAAGCGTTCGCTCAGTTGCATGAGAGCACGGATGACCGTCGGTCGCGGAAACTTGGGAGCATTTCCGAAGCCTCCCCATTCCCCATCAAAAAGCGAGTCGCAGCGATCCAGAAAATCTCCAAATACCCTCGCATCTGGCAATCCACGCAAGGCGACAGCCGACGACGCCTCGTTCTGTAATTGCTCGAATAGACGGGCCGCGCTCGACTCCATTTTCGCCTGATCATCCCGCCACAAACGGCCAAGTTCATGGCAAATCCGGGTAAAGCCCACGCGACCATGCTTGTCTTCTGGTGGGAAATACGTGCCGCCATAGACAGGCTTCCCTTCCGGTGTCAGCCACACGCTCATCGGCCAGCCCCCCTGCCCGCTCGTGGCTTGGATATAAGCCATGTAAGTCGCATCGATGTCCGGGCGCTCTTCACGATCCACTTTCACATTGATGAAATGATGATTCATCACCTCTGCGACGCGCTCGTTCTCGAAACTCTCACGCTCCATGACATGGCACCAATGGCAAGTCGAGTAGCCGACTGATAGAAAAACGAGTTTGTTCGCAGCCTTCGCCCGCGCAAATACGTCATCGCTCCAAGCGAACCAATCCACGGGATTATGGGCATGTTGGAGAAGATAGGGAGAAGCTTCGTGGATTAAGGAATTCATGGATCAATGTTGAAAATGTGGCTAGAGAGTCTCACCCAATCCTTTCAGTATGGCACTTTAAAAGAAGAGAATTTAACCGCAGATGGAGAGGATGACCGCAGATTCAGAGAGTGCAAATGCAGTCTTTTCTGGGTTCTTCATCGGCGTGTATCGGCAGAATCCGTCATCGAATTCTTTTGCGTTTCAAGCTACCATAAATACTGGATCTTCACTCGAATTCGCCGAGGCTTTACCAAATTCGAGTCACACCGTAGGTTTCCCGAGATGCGTTTTTTTACCGCCCTCATTCTTTACCGACTGCTGCTGCCGCTACTTTTCATCATCGTATTTCCTGCATGGGTTTTGAAAATGTTTCGTCGCGGCGGTTTCGCCACACGATTGGGCGAGCGGGCGGCCATTTATTCCACACCTCTCGAATATGAACCCTGCGGCGCGGTACATTTTCACGCCGTCAGCGTCGGGGAAACCTTGCTGGCCATCCAAGTGATCCGCGAGTGGTCCATCCATAAGCCCGAGCAACGTTTCACCATCGCCACTGGCACCGCCACGGGTCATGCCGTAGCGATGGCTGCAGATTTTCCGAACCTACGAGTGATCTACGCGCCGCTGGATTTCCGCTGGATGGTTCGCCGCTATTTGGATCGCTTCGAGCCATCACAAATCGTCCTCATTGAGGGCGAGGTTTGGCCACATCTTTTATTAATCGCCAAACAGCGAGGGATTCCCGTTCGCTTGGTGAACGCGCGGATGTCGCCGCGTTCTGCCCAGAGATTTTCCCGTTTTGCAGATTGGCTGCGCCCGATTTATCGCTTGCTGGATGCCGTGGCGATTCAGGAAAAAGAGGACGCAGGCATCTGGGAATTACTCGGCGTCCCGCCAGAAAAAATCCATATCACAGGCAGCTTGAAGTATGATCTTCACGGTAGCAAGCGACCCACTCGACGTGCTGAATTCCAGGAAATCATCGACTCGTTCGGTAAAGATCGGCCTGTGATTCTAGCAGCCAGCACTTTCGCAGGTGAAGAAGTTTTCATCGCCAAGGCCATTCATGACGCGCTGCCAAATGCCTTGCCAGTCATCGTCCCGCGCCATGCAGAGCGACGGGCCGAGGTGAAGGCAGCACTGGAACAAGCAGGTTTCTCGGTAAAATTAAGATCTGAAGTGAGGGAAAACACCCTGATGAATGACCTGAGTCATGTCCTCGTGGTAGATTCCACCGGTGAGCTTCGAGATTGGACGGCACATGCCGATGCGGTGATCATTGGGAAAAGCTTTTTATCCACAGGTGGGCAAAATCCATGCGAGGCGATTTTTGCAGAGAAGCCTTTTATTTGCGGACCACACATGGAAAATTTCCAGCCATTAGTCAGTCAGCTTGCCGAGGCTGGAGCTTGTCTATTTCTAAATGAGCCGTCTGAACTCACGGAGGCAATCATCACGGCTCTTGAACCGACCCAGAAAATGAGCCTCACTCAATTCGCGACTCAAGCTCTTATCCGCCACGCAGGAGCGACCCAGAGAGTGCTGAAAATTTTATCACAACCGGAGTTTGTCATTTCAAAAAAAGCTAACTAGGCTCCATGCCGTGAGCGATTCCGAAAACGATCCATTGAATAGTCTGCTAACGAGTTTTGCCCTCGGACCCGCTTGGGCTCGTGGCGGTAGTGACGACAAAAAAGGCTCCAAACCTAAGACCTTTGCCGGTGGCGATGATCGCCCACCCCGTCGTGACGACCGTGACCGCGGAGCGAGAGGCAGTGGTGATTTTCGTGATCGCGATGGCAAGGAACGCCGACCATTTCAACGCGATGGAAAATTCCAAGATCGTCGTCAAGGCCCGCCCATGCACGAAGAAATCCGGCCAGAGGATGGTGTTCGTGCCACCATTGTACCAGATTCTCAAGCGGTCCATCTCATCGGTAAGGAAATCCATCAGGTCGCTCGGGTTTACTCGTTGTTCGATGTGGCCAAGACACTTCTCGCGGAAAAGGCACGTTGCCGAGCCGTTTTTGAAACGCATGAATCTCACGCGCCCCTTCTCCGTGGCAAGCTCGATGAGTCGATTTTTCTCACGCGTGAAGAAGCGATTCGTCATCTATGGAACTCTGAACTGCGGAATGATTTCATCGAAGAAGAAACCATCGAAGTCGAGCCACCGACGGGAAATTTCCAAGTCATCGCCCGTTGCGGAATCTCTGGTGAATGGCTGGGCCCCGTCAATTTTCACTCCTATCAGACGAATCTCCGCCGCTTGCACCGCGAGCGTTTTTCAAACATGCCATTTGAAAATTATGCATCGAAAGTCCGCACGGAACGTGGCGAAGAAGCCGTGAATGCATGGCTGGAAACAACGAAAAAGAAAACCCGCTGGCGGATCAAAGGACAGGAAAGTGACGAAGCTTGGATCGATGATCGTACCGAGGCGGAACGCGTCGTCAGCGCGGCTTGCTTTGATCAAGCCTTCGAGGAAGTCCGTGCCACCGACGTCTCAGGAGCCATTCCCGCCAATCATATCTCCCCATCATTGCTCATATCCTTGAAAATAGCAGGCACTCACGCTCGCAATCATCCCGCGATTTTGATTCCCGCCGTGTGCCGTGCCGTCGAGGCAGAACACCTTCCTGTTTTCAAACGCCAAGGAAAACTTTTCACCGGCCCAGCCCGCCCCCACCCACTCGCGCTCGACGCCGTTCTGGCAGAACGCCCTAGCCAAATGGTCAACTGGATCCGCGAAAAC